>CAZUDR010000204.1:0-6359 GCA_964618715.1 uncultured Undibacter sp.
GTCGGCCGGTGCCGAGTTCGTGGTGGCGATCTGCGGTGAGATCATGACCATGCCCGGCCTGCCGCGCGTGCCGGCCGCCGACGCCATCGACGTCGACGCGCAGGGCCGCATCGTCGGGCTGTTCTGAGCGCTCCGCCTCATCCTGAGGAGCGGCCGCAGGCCGCGTCTCGAAGGATGGGGCGGCCTCATGCTTCGAGACGCATCGCTTCGCGATGCTCTCCTCAGCATGAGGCCGATTGAATCCTGGCAGTGACAATCACGCCGAAACTACGGAAGGAGATCGGAATGATCAAATTCTACTACAGCGGCGCGCCCAATCCGATGAAGGTCGCGCTCATGCTCGAGGAGTGTGAACTGCCATACGAGCCGGTGCCGGTCGACACCCGCAAGGGCGAGCAGCACAAACCGGAATTCCTGGCCATCAATCCAAACGGCAAGGTGCCGGTCATCGTCGACGGCGACGCCACCGTGTTCGACTCCAACGCCATCCTGCTCTATCTCGCCGAGAAGACCGGCAAGTTCCTGCCGCCAAAGGGTGACAAGCCGCGCGGCGAGCTGTTGTCGTGGTTGATGTTCGTCGCCTCCGGCGTCGGTCCATTCTCGGGCCAGTCGGTGCATTTTCGCCAGTATGCGCCGGAGAAGATCGCATACGCCGTCAACCGCTACATGTACGAGGCGCAGCGCCACTACGGCATTCTTAACGATCGCCTCGGCAAGCAGAAATACGTGGTGGGCGATGCCTACGGCATCGTCGACATGGCGGTGTGGGGCTGGGCACGGCTCATTCCGGTAGCGCTCGGGGAGGATCACTGGGCGAAGTTTCCGAACCTCAAGCGGCTGGTGGACGAGATTTCCGCCCGGCCCGCGGCTGCGCGCGCGCTGGCCATCAAGGACAAACACCAGCACGCGTTCAAGGCCGAATTCGACGAGGAGGCACGCAAGGCCATGTTCCGCCATCAGGACATGAAGGTGGCGTAGGGCTTCACGGCGTAACGCCTGTCATGCATGGGGCTGGCCCGGCCGTCTGGCCTTGAGAAGGTCCGGCCGTCCGGAAGCGGGGCCCCGGGGCGAGGCCGGCGCCGGTGCAGGGCGCCGCTGCAAAGGCTGTCGTCCGGCGCCCGGGCCGCGCCAATTCATTAAAATTTTAATCAAGTTGCACGGGCATCGTAGAGCGAGTTTTTGCGCCTTGTTGCTACGGTCGGGTCGGGTGCGACGGTCCGGACAGTGAGGCCGGGGCAGAGATGCTTGCGTCGCATTGATCGTCCCTCTGGCCACGTCCTGATGTCATGACCGCGACCGCAAAATCCAGGCAAAAAAATCCGTCCTCGAACGATGCATCCCTTATCGACGAGCTGATCGATGCAGTCGATACCGGCGGCGTGAGGGAGCGCCTGCGCATCCTTCAGCGAATCACCGACCTGTTCATCGCCGGCTCGCACAGCTATTCGGACGAACAGATCGCACTGTTTGACGACGTGTTGCAGCAGCTCGCTGCCGATATCGAGGTCGAGGCACGGGCCAGGCTCGCGGACCGGCTGTCGGGAGTGCGCCAGGCGCCGCCCAGGCTGATCCGCACGCTCGCGTTCGACAATGTGATCGAGGTCGCCCGCCCCGTGCTGATGCGCTCGGAGCAGCTGACCGATGACGATCTTGTCGAAAATGCGCGCACCAAGAGTCAGGAGCACCTTCTCGCCATTGCGCAGCGGCTGAAGATCAGTGAAGCGGTGACCGACGTCCTGGTCGAGCGCGGCGACCAGCGTGTCGTCCGCAGGGTGGCGCGCAACAAGGGCGCGCGCTTCTCGCTGGCCGGCTTCGAGCGCATGACCGTCCGCGCGCAGCGCGACCGCAGGTTGACCCTCACTCTCGGCCAGCGCAGCGATATTCCGCGTCAGTATTTCATCAAGCTGCTGGAAAATGCGTCCGCCTCGGTGCGCGCGCGGCTCGAGGCGGCCAATCCGGAACTGGCGGCGGCGATCGGGGAATCGGTCGACGAAGTGGCCGGCGCAATGCAGCAGGAATCGCGCGCGCTGTCGCAGAAGTTCAATGCCGCCGAACGGGATGCGCGCCGCCGCTACAAGACCCATCCGGTTACCGAAGCCAACGTCCACGCTCCGGCGCGCTCGCAGGAGTTCGAGAAGGCAGTCATTTCGCTGGCCCGGCTCGGCCGGTTTCCGGTCGACGTGGTCGAGCGGGCACTGCTCGATCACCGCGAGGACATGACCCTGATCCTTGCCAAGGCCGCCGGCTGCTCCTGGATGACCGCCAAGGAGCTGCTGCTGATGCAGGCGGCGGGGCGCAGCCTGAGCGCGGAAGATCTCGATCAGGCTCTGGAGCGCTACAAGAAGCTCCGTCCTGAAACGGCACGAAATATCATCAGGTTCCGCGAGCAACGCAAGAAAGTGCGCGCACAGGTGAGCGCGACGGAAGAGCAGTACGGCAACGAGGACAGTGCGGCCGGGCCCGCAGACGAGACTGCCGAGGAACGGCTGACCACCCCGAAACCGTCACGTGCTGCCTCGGCCTAGGCGCGACAGCGCAAGCACTGATCCCCACGGTTATCGAACAGCGACGCCTCAACCCGAAAGTTGCGGTGCGATGCGACGCGCTTCCGACACCAGCGCGGCGGCGATCGGCGTCATCGGCTCGCGCGGCGGCACCACCAGGCCGATGGTCTGAACGGCTTCCGGCTCGGTGATCGGGATTGCGCGGATGGTGTCGGTCAGGCCCAGCGTCTCGGCGATCTTGGCCGGCATGACGCTCGCCCAGCGCCCGGTGCGGACGTGGCTGAACAGCAGGATCATCGAGTCCGACTCCAGCGTCGGGCGCGACTCCCCGCCCGCGCCCTTCAGCAGCCGGTCGATGATGCGCCGGTTCTGCATGTCGGGCGTCAGCAGGCAGAGCGGGACCTGCGCCACTTCCGCCCAGGTCACCGTCTCCCTGTTGCCGAGCGGCGCGTCGGAGGAGGTCAGCAGCCGGTAGTGCTCGCGATAGAGTGGCACCGGTTTGACGCGGCCGACCGGCTCGTTCTCGATGTAGGTGATGCCGGCATCGATCTCGAGGTTTTCCAGCAGTCCGAGGATTTCCAGCGAGTTGCGCGAGTAGATGGTGAACTGGACGTTCGGATGCTTCTCGCGATAGGGCGTGGTGATCGCGGCCACCATAGCCAGCGCGGTCGGAATGGCGGCAATGCGCAGACGTCCGGTGAGGCCATGGCGCAGGGAGTTGATCTCCTCGCGCATGGAGCGGGTGTCGCCGACGATGCGCCGCGCCCATTCCAGCACGCGCTGCCCCTCCGGCGTGAAGCCCTGGAAACGCGAGCCGCGATTGACCAGCAGCACGCCCATCTGTTCCTCGAGCTGCTTCACGCCTGCCGACAGGGTGGGCTGCGTCACCCCGCAGGTTTCCGCGGCGCGGCCGAAGTGCTTCTCGCGTGCCAGCGCCAGAATGAATTCAAGCCGGTCGATCAGAAAATCTCTCCATTTTTCAATGGGTTATGGCGATCCGGCGCGGGAGCTTGCGCAAGAAACGGGCTGTAAGACCCTTAACATTGATAGGTTTTCTCTATCAACCCATACCGGGCACGGGGTTGTTTGCATGCTCGATCGGCTTCAAACGAAGGGCGGGAGACCGCCATGAACATGCAGAGTCCGCCGCGTCAGAACGGTGCCGGACGGCGGCGTCCGCCACGGACGCCCAAAGGCCGGCAGGTCGACCCGGCAGCGCTGGACGAGGTGCGCGCGCTGCTGACCGACCGCCCGCGCCGGCGCGACCTGCTCATCGAGCATCTGCATCTGATCCAGGATCACTACGGCTACATTTCCGCGCCGCATCTCACCGCGCTCGCCGCCGAGATGAAGATGGCGCAGGCGGAGGTCTACGAGGTCGCCACCTTCTATTCGCATTTCGACGTGGTGAAGGATGGGCCGCCGCCGCCGTCGATCACCGTTCGCGTCTGCGATTCACTCTCCTGTGCCATGGCCGGCGCCGAGGCCTTGCTCTCCGAACTGCCTGCCCGTCTCGGTACCGACGTTCGCGTGGTGCGCGCCCCCTGCATGGGCGCATGCGACCGCGCGCCGGTCTGCGCGGTGGGCCATGTGCAGACGCACCACGCCACCGCCGAAAAAGTGGGGGTCGCGGTCAAGTCCAGATCGCATGCGCATGCTTACAAGCCGGCAACGGATTTCGCCGCCTACCGGAAGGACGGCGGCTACGCGCTGCTGAAGGACTGCCTGGCGGGCAAGCGCACCCGCGATGAGCTCATTCAGGTCGTGAGCGATGCCGGCCTGCGCGGCATGGGTGGCGCGGGCTTTCCCACCGGGCGCAAGTGGTCGCTGGTGCGCGCGGAGCCTGCCCCGCGCCTGTTCGCGGTCAATGCCGACGAGGGCGAGCCCGGCACCTTCAAGGACCGGTTCTATCTCGAGCGCGATCCGCACCGCTTCATCGAAGGCATGCTGATCGCCGCCTGGGTGGTCGAGGCGAAGGAGACCTGGCTCTACATCCGTGACGAATATCCCGAACTGCGGCTGATGCTGGCCGAGGAGCTGGCCAAGGTCGAAAAAGCGGGCCTGTCCGACCACACCAAACTGCATCTGCGCCGCGGTGCCGGCGCCTACATCTGCGGCGAGGAGTCGGCGATGATCGAGTCGATCGAAGGCAAGCGCGGCCTGCCGCGCCACCGGCCGCCCTACGTCGCCCAGGTCGGCCTGTTCGGTCGTCCGACGCTGGAGCAGAACGTCGAGACGCTCTACTGGGTGCGCGACATCGTCGAGAAAGGCGCCGAATGGGCGACCTCGCAGGGCCGCCACGAGCGCAAGGGTTTCCGCAGCTTTTCGGTGTCCGGCCGGGTCAGGGATCCGGGCGTCAAGCTGGCGCCGGCCGGAATCACCGCGCGCGAGCTGATCGACGAGTTCTGCGGCGGCATGGCGGACGGTCACACGTTCAAGGCCTACCTGCCGGGCGGGGCATCGGGCGGCATCCTGCCGGCGTCGATGGCCGATATTCCGCTCGACTTCGGCATGCTGGAAAAACACGGCTGCTTCGTCGGCTCGCACGCCGTCGTCATCCTGTCCGACAAGGACGACGTGAAGGCGGCGGCGCTCAACCTGATGAAGTTTTTCGAGGACGAATCCTGCGGCCAGTGCACGCCCTGCCGCGCCGGCACCGAGAAGGCGGTCAAGCTGATGGAGAACGGCCCGTGGGATGCGGCGCTGCTCACCGAACTCTCCACGCTGATGCGCGACGCCTCGATCTGCGGCCTCGGGCAGGCGGCGCCTAACCCGCTGCTCTGCGTGCTCAAGTATTTCCCGGAAGAATTGTCGAAACCGCTAGGCAGCTGGTGAACCATGGCTGACAAGACGCAAAAGCCCCTCGGGTACGGACACGACAACAAGGGCGCCGCGCTGGCCGTCGAGGACGGGGCCGCCGCCGGCACCTTCACCATCGACGACCGCGAGATCGACATCCGCGAAGGAGAGTCCATCTTCCGCGCCTGCCGCCGGCTCGGCATCAAGCTGCCGCACCTGTGCTATTCGCCGAAGCCGGGCTACCGCGCCGACGGCAATTGCCGCGTCTGCATGGTGGAGATCGAGGGCGAGCGCGTGCTGGCGGCGAGCTGCATCCGCATGCCGGCACCGGGCATGAAGGTGAAGACGCAGACGGACCGGGCGAAGACCGCGCGCAAGATGGTGGCCGAGCTATTGGTCACCGACCAGCCGGCGATGGAAATCGCCCGCGATCCGGAGTCCGAATTCTGGAAGACGGCGAAGCGGCAGGGCGTGGAAGAGGGGCGTTTCCCGAAACGCGAGGCGGAGGCGGTGCCGGCGCCCGACCGTTCGCATCCCGCCATGGCGGTGAATCTCGACGCCTGTATCCAGTGCAATCTCTGCGTCCGCGCCTGCCGCGAGGTGCAGGTCAACGACGTCATCGGCATGGCCGGCCGCGGCCACACCGAGAAGATCGTATTCGACTTCGACGACCCGATGGGCGCCTCCACCTGCGTCGCCTGCGGCGAATGCGTGCAGGCCTGCCCGACCGGCGCGCTGATGCCGTCGAGCGTGCTCGACGACAACAACGTGCGCACCGAATTCGCCGACCGCACCGTGGACAGCGTCTGCCCCTATTGCGGCGTCGGCTGCCAGCTCACCTATCACATCAAGGACGACAAGCTGCTCTACGTCACCGGCCGCGACGGCCCGGCCAACGAAAATCGCCTGTGCGTCAAGGGGCGCTTCGGCTTCGACTATGTCGGCAATCCGCAGCGTCTGCTGAAGCCGATGATCCGCAAGGAAGGCGTGGCGAAGGTCCCGCACGAGTTCATCGACCCGTCGAGGGGGAGACGTCAGATCCAGCATTGAGGTCGG
>CAZUDR010000205.1:0-3105 GCA_964618715.1 uncultured Undibacter sp.
CATCCTGTCCTGTATTTGCCTTCTGGCATTAACAGTCGCCGCGGGCGCGCAGCCCGTCAGTATCGCCACCACCCCGGCAGGTTCGTTTACGAACTCGGCCGGTGCGGCGATTGCAAAGGTCATTTCCGAGAAAACCAATATCCGCGCGGTCATTCAGGCCCAGGCGATGCAAGGGCAGGTTCCGGTGCACTCCGGCACGACCGATTTCGGGATTTCCAATGCATTCGACGTGTCATTCTACGTCAAGGGAGCCGGTGAATACGAAGGGCAGGGCGAGCACAAGAACGTTCGGCTCATAGGTTCTCTCACCCCTTTCCGCGTCGCGATGCATGTGCGAGCGGATTCTGACGTCAAGACCCTGTCCGATCTCAAAGGCAAGCGTCTCTCCGGCGGATTCAACGCGCAGAAAACCATCAAGCGAATTACCGAGGCGCACCTGGCGACGGCCGGACTTGCCTACAAGGATGTTTCCGAAGTGCCGACTCCGAACGTCCTCCGCTCCGCGCAGGACTTCATGGCTGGCCGGACAGATGCATTCCTGTTTGCCGTAGGCTCGGCGGCGGTCAAGCAGGCGGCCGCAAGCGCCGGTGGATTGCGGGTTCTTCCCATCGACCAGAGCCCCGAAGCGCTCGAACGGCTGGAAGAGATTCTGCCCGGCGCCTACCTTATTGAGGTCAAGCCCGCGCCGAATATCGAAGGAATTGCCGAACCGACCAAACTCGTTGCGTTCGACATGGTGCTCCTCGTCAACAAGGATGTGTCGGACGAGACGGCCTACAAGGTCACCAAGGCCTTGCACGAAAACAAGGGCATGCTGGTAGACACATTCCGGCCATTCGTTCTCTTCAATCCGGGCAAGATGGCCAAGCCCGTCAAAAATCTCGAGTTTCATCCTGGTGCGATGAAGTATTACCGCGAGGCCGGGCTGCTGCCGAAATCGTGACCGCAGGGGCGGTGTTCGCCGGCGTTGCGCTACTCGGCCGAGATTGATGTCGCCGCGGCCTGGCGGTCGATGCGTCGCCGCAGCCACTCCCTGACGAGGAGTGCTGCGGCGATCACCACGCCCGCGATATTGATCCAGTGTGCCGCGGAGAACGAGGCGGCCGGAAGCAGGAGGCAGGCGCCCGCGATGAAATAGATCGTTCGATCGATGGCACCCAAATGGCGCAGTGAGTAGCCGATCACGGCTGCCGAGATGATCCAGATGGCGACACCCGCGGTCGCAACATCAAGCAGGATCGGAAGCAGACCACCCTGCAGCAGCAGCGTGCCGGAAAAGACGAACATGAAGGGAACCAGAAATACCGACCATCCCAGCGCCATGGAGACATAACCTGTGCGCATCGGATCCGAGCCCGCCAGATTTGCCGCAGCGAATGCGGCGATGCACACCGGCGGCGTGATCATCGACAGGCAGCCGAAATAGAGAATGAACATGTGCGCGGCCATCGGCTGGATGTTCAACTCGACCAGGGCGGGGGCGATCAGCGTGGCCAGCAGGATGTAGACGCCGACCGTTGGCATTCCCATGCCGAGGATGATGGAAGCGATCGCGGCAATCACCAGCAAGCCGATCAACGTCCCGCCGCCGAGCGTCACAAGAGAAAGCGTCAGCGAGAATCCGACCCCCGAATAATTGAGCGATCCGATAATGATGCCCGCGGCCGCGCCGATCATGAACAGTTCGACGACTGTCTTGCCGGTGTCGCGCAGGGTTTCGTAGAGATCCTTGATACCGATCCGCCTGCCTCCGGACCGGAACACGACGGCGAGGACGACCGTGACGACAATGGCCAGGAGACCGGCTGTCTCGGCCTCGTAACCTCTCCAGAACAGGGCGTAGATGAGCACCGCGAACGGAATCGAGAAATACCAGCCGTCCTTCAGCACCTTCCGGATATCGGGAATCTGCCCCGATTCCATCGGCACCATCGCGCTGCGCGCTGCCTCGAGGTCCACCTGGATGAAAAGCGCCAGATAGAAAAGCATGGCCGGAATCAGCGCCGCCAGTGCCACGCTGGCGTAGGGCACCTGCAGGAACTCCGCCATGATGAAGGCGGCAATTCCCATGACCGGAGGCATCAATTGCCCCCCGGTCGAGGCGCAGGCCTCGACCGCAGCAGCGAATGTTGGCCGGTAACCGACCTTCTTCATCAGCGGAATCGTGACCACGCCAATGGTCAGCACGTTCGACACCGCGCTTCCCGAGATCGTGCCGAACAGTGACGACCCGATGATTGCGATCTTGGCCGGTCCGCCGCGGCTGCGGCCCATCAGCGCCATGGAGATGCCGGTGAAAAAACCCGATCCTCCCACCTTGAATAGCAAGGCGCCGAACAATGAAAAGATCACCACCACAGTCGAAACGATCTGGAGCGGCAAGCCAAGGGACGCCGAAGAGTCCCATATGACGTAGTAGGTCAGGCGGGACAGCGGAATCGATTTCGCAGCAAGCTCGCCGGGCAACTGCCCGCCGACAAGCGCCAGGACGAAAAATCCGGCGGTAACGATGCTCAGCACAAGCCCCGTCGTGCGTCGCAGCCCTTCAAGAAAGAGGATCACGAGGATCGCGGCCGCAAACAGCCCGTCCCATGGCTGCACCGAGACCAGTTCCGACAACCGGGGAAAATTGACCAGAACGTAGATCGAGGCTCCGCATGAGGCCACCGCAGCGACGATGTCGTACCAGGGAACCGGCCCGGTCCGCCCGCCGCGCCGGCCGCTGGCAGGCACATTCAGGTACAGGAGCGGCATCGCGATGGCGAGCAAGCCTGCAAGGTACTGCTCGGTGTAAAGGACGAGGCCCGCCATGCGGAACCAGTCGGCCGAAATGCCGATGACGGCGACGGTCAGCAGAGCCGCCAGAGTGTTGACGACGACAGGCATGCCCCCCACAAACAAATGTCTTCGCGCCGGTTCGTTCTGGCGTTCCGGCGCTGATCGAGCCTCAAATCGAAAGACCCAGCAGTCTTGCACAGTTGGCGCCGAGGATCGCGTCCAGCGCCTCGGCCATGCTCACGCCGTAGAGATTGGCCGTTACCTTCGCCGAGACGTTGCTGGCGACGACGATGTTGCGTCGGGTCTGTTCGGCGAGCATCCGCAGCA
>CAZUDR010000205.1:3115-6288 GCA_964618715.1 uncultured Undibacter sp.
ATGCTGTCTCGATATCCTCTTTGCGCGTCGCACGAACTCGACCGGCCGTTTCTCGGCAAAGGGATAATCCGAGGCCAGCATGATATGACTGACGGGCACCTTCGTTGCGAGATATTCCAGCATATCGGGGTTGAAAAGCACGGCGTCGTAGTGGAAGCGCGGCAGATAGCTGCTGAAATCGCCCTTGAGGCTCTGGCCGCCGCGGCCGGCGCGATAATCGTTGTCGTGACGGCCGGTGTAGAACGGCAGGAATCCGCCGCCATGGGCCATTGCAATCCTGAGATTCGGAAACTCGTCCATCACGCCTTCGTAGACCAGCGATGACTGGGCAAACGCCTCCTCGAGCGGCTGGCCGAGGGTGATCAGCTGACGATGCTTGCGCAGCCGCGGATCGGGGCTGCCCGCCGGGTGAATGAAGACCGTCGCCTTGAGCTGTTGCGCTTTTGCCCAGAACGGCCGGAAGCGTGAATCGCCCAGTTCGATCCCGTTCACATGCGAGGAAATGATCACGCCCTTCAGCTTCAGGTCGCTAACGCAACGCTCCAGCTCCAGACAGGCAAGCGCCGTGTCCTGCATCGGCACCGAGCCAAGTCCGACCAGCCGGTCGGGACGCTGCGCCACGGCATCGGCGATGCGGTCGTTGCCGACGCGTTCCATTTCCAGCGCTTCAGACGGCTCGGCCCAGTAGGTGCATTGCTGCAGGATGCTGGGGCTGATCACCTGGATGTCGACGCCCATGGCGTCCATGTCCTTCAGGCGCGTCGGCATGTCGGTCATCGCGCGCATCCATGGCTCGGGCAAGCCTTCCGCGTGCCCGCCTTGCCCTTTTCCGGCGACTGCCTGCGCGAACAGAGAATTCTGGTACGAGAATGCGAGCACCTCCGGCACGACGATGTGGGCGTGAAAATCGATGGTGACCGGCTTGCCGGCTGGCCCGCGCGACGAGACCTTTCGTTTTGTCGCCTTGGCGCCTGCGGCGCGAGACCGGCGTCCGGTCTTGCGCGAAGTCTTGCTCCGTCTCCTCGTTGCACTTTTCACTTTCAGTCCCCCCATTCCTGCCGTCGCTGTTGTAGCAGGCCCGGACATCCCGGACAGGGGCGTCCCTTGGGGGAGGGGCCACGGACCAACGCGGGCAGGGGCTTGCCGGGCCTTGCTTGACAGCGTTTGCCGCCGCTTCCTATATCCCGCCCGTCCCCGGCGCTGCCGGGTGTCCGGTGGCGGGGTAGCTCAGGTGGTTAGAGCAGCGGAATCATAATCCGCGTGTCGGGGGTTCGAGTCCCTCCCCCGCTACCAACGGTTTCCGAACAGGATGACGGCAGAAACGCGTGCATCCGCGGTTACGGTTGGCGGTGGCCCGGAAGCCTCGTCTCCGGCGGAAGCCACCGGGTATCCATGACCTTCGCCGCGAGCACCGGATCGAGGTGCGGCCTGATCAGCGTCTTGAAGGCGTAGGCGATTTCCCGATATTCCCAGTTGCAATAGTCCACCCGCGATTTCGGCAGGAAGCCTTTCTCGACCAGGTCGGCAAACATCTTCGGGTCCCCACCAAAGCCCAGGCAGATCATGTTGTAGAATCGCTGGGCCGAGGAGCCGTGCACGTCGGCAAAGAGCTGCGTCTTGTAAACCATCTCGGGCTTTTCGATGATGAGATGGTAGGTGTAGGCGGCTCCGCCGATCAGCCGTCGCGCGTCGTGCTTGCCCATATGCAACATGAGGTACGTGGAAAACTCGTCGGCGGCGTCTTCCTGGCGTCCGAACACCGGCACGTCCATAAGATCGAACAACGCGTGCCCCATTTCATGGCCGACGGTATAGTAGAATTGGCCCGCGACCGCATCGTCGGGGGTAACACCCACAGGCGTCCTCATCTCCGGCATCATTTTGTAGATGTTGTCGATGTACTCGTAGCAGAGCGTCACCACTGCATCGCGATCCTCGCGCTTGTAATATGCGTTCACAATGCCGCACGTCTTTGTCTTGACATGCAGATCGACGGGTAGGATGGCGGGGCTGAACATCTCCTGGACCTTTTCCAGCGCATGCATCTTCTTCAGCATCTCGTAGACGGGCTTTTGGTCGTCTTTCTCCGGCGGGATGTACTCGATCTTGATCCGGTTCGGTTTCTGCTCGGCCCACGCCGGTGTTGCCAACAGGGGCAGCAGTGCGACGATCAGGGTGGAGAAAAGCAGTGCGGCGGTTCGCGTGACCAAGTCTCCCTAACGCAAACGGGGATGCGGCGAAAATACTGCCAGAGCTTCACTGTCGGCGATTGCGCCAATCACATTCTTTGACGGGATCGGAGCCTGCGCGGCGGCACCCTCCGACTCTTTCCCCCGGGCTTGAACTACTCCGGGCCCCACCAGCGCGAAGCTAATCGCCGCCGCAGCGGCCATTAGCAGCGTGCACCGATAAAGGGGGCCGGATGGCCGCGGAAATCAAGAAAAAAATCCGCATACAGCAAAAGCAGGTGGCCCGCGAGACATCGCCGCCTCCGGACCGCTGGATGCATCGCGGACTGACGCCGGCCATGAAAGCTGCGATGCGGCTGATCGGCCTGCCGGTCGGCGATCCCTGTCCGCTGTATGCGCCGCTCGATGCCTGGGAGGTCACCGCGCTGGCGGACTTCCTCAACACCAAGGTGCTGGCCGAGCGGATGATGCACGCTCAGGGTTAGGACTTCGCGGCCGGAACGGACCGGATCACGCCGCCCTGGGTCCGCGGTCGATGTCGATATCGATGGCGCTGAACACCTCGCGGCAGTCCGGGCTCAACTGGTCCTTTTTCTGCTGCATGCAGGCGATGATTGCGTTGACGCTGGGTATCGACGAGTAGCACAGCCGAAAAACGTCGGGCGTGCAGGCGGCGCGCTGCTTGGCGGTTCCCCGGTTTTCGGCAAAAGCGGTCGAGCAGGCGGACACTGCGACAATCACCGCCGCTGCGAGAGCGATGAAATTGCGGTTCTTTGCACGGTTCGCGTTCATGGCACCCTCCTGTGACTGACCTCAGGCTAGGCCGGCCCGTGTAGGGCGACAGTGACCCCGGTCACACATTCGTCGCTTTTGGAGGCGCGCCGGTTCAATCGGTGGAAGGAGAGGGGCCACATCAGGGGACCGCCAGATCCTGCCTTGCCGAGGCAACGCGTGTCCGGTCGATTTCGGCAGTTGCTTCAAGGC
>CAZUDR010000206.1:0-6286 GCA_964618715.1 uncultured Undibacter sp.
TGCTTCAACGTGTTCACCTGCTGACACGGCGGGCCAGGGCAAAAGATCGGCCAAGTCTGTATCGATCACATTCCCGGCGCAAGCCGCCCCGTGCTAGCCTGTTTCCGGGCGCCGTCCCGCCAGCCATGCGGGCCGCGCCCGGGAGCACCCCGCAGTTGACCATGCCGCAAGCTGCGCAAGGGGGCGAGCCCTTCGTACTCTACTCCACGGCCATCGATGCCGACCCGTTCCCCGCCTATCGCCGGCTGCGCGACGAATACCCCTGCTACTGGAGCGACAGCGGTCGTATCTGGATCCTGTCGCGCTACGAGGACGTGTTCAGGGCGGCGCAGGACTGGCAGACCTTCTCCTCCACCCGCGGCAACCTGATCGACGAAATCCCCGACCGCGCCGGCGGCACGCTCGGCACCACCGATCCGCCGCGCCACGACCGGCTGCGCGCGCTGGCGCAAGCCGCCTTCACGCGGCGCAGCCTCGAGCATCTCGTCGCCCCCACCGTCGCCATGGCCGACGAGGCCGCCGGACGCATCACGCGGGCGCGCAGCTTTGACTTCGTCGCCGACTTCTCCAGCACCATCACCGTCGGCATGCTGTTCCGCATGCTCGGCCTGCCGCCGCGCGACGCCGCCGCCATGCGCCACCAGGTGGTGCTGTCGATTTCCACCGACAAGGCGCGGCGCGGCCGCAACCCGGAGCTGGATGCCGCCTTCCGCGAGCTGGGCGAATTCGTCGCCGGCCAGGTGGCGGAGCGGCGCAAGAGCCCGCGCGATGACATCATCACGCATCTCGCCGAGGCCGAGATTGACGGCGACCGGCTGAGCGAGCGCGAGGTGGTGCTCACCACCTCGATGTTCGTGGTTGCCGGCGTGGAGTCGCTGTCCAGCTTCATGAGTATCTTCGCGCTCAACCTCGCCGACTATCCGGACGCGCGGCGGCGGCTGGTAAACGATCCCGCGCTGATGCCGCAGGCGATCGAGGAATCGCTGCGCTTCAACACCTCGGCGCAGCGCTTCAAGCGCGTCCTGACCCGCGACCACGTCCTTCATGGACAGACCATGCGCGAGGGCGACAGTGTCATGCTCGCCTACGGCGCCGCCAACCGCGACGAGCGCAAGTTTCCCGATCCCGACCGCTACGACATCGACCGCCGCCCGCAGGGCCATCTCGGTTTCGGCAGCGGCAAGCATTTCTGCATCGGCAGCCAGCTCGCGCGCCTGATCACCGACGCGGCGATGCGCCGCTTCCTCGCGCACGTGCCCGATTTCAGGGTGAGGCACCCCGACTTCGGCTGGGTACCGTCGTCGAACTTCCGCAGCCCGATGGCGCTGCCGTTCGCGACGGCGTAAGCGGGTGTAGCCCGCACGGGATGAACCGGCGATGACAGATACGGCCGAGACACCGACAGGGACCGCCACCGCGCCGCTGGCCGCCATCGCCGCCGAGGCGCATGCGGCCTTCAACAGCGGCGGCCGGCACGTCGAACCGTTCTCCGCGCGCTATCCGGCCTTCAGCCTGGACGATGCTTACGCGGTAACCGCGCAGGTGCACGAACTGCGGCTGGCGCAGGGCTACCGGGCGGCCGGCCGCAAGGTCGGCTTCACCAACCGGCGCATGTGGGAGGTCTACGGTGTGGGCGCGCCGATCTGGGGCTATGTCTACGACCGCACGCTGCACGACCTCGCTGCACCGCTGCCGCTGGCGCCCTATACCGAGCCGAAGATCGAGCCGGAGATCGTCTTCGGCCTCGCCGCCGCGCCCGCGCCCGGCATGGACGACGCCGCGCTTATCAAGTGCGTCGCCTGGGTCGCGCACGGCTTCGAGATCGTGCAGTCGATCTTTCCGGACTGGCACTTCTCCGCCGCCGACACCGTGGCCGCCAACGCCCTGCACGGTGCCCTGCTGATCGGGCCGCGCCATGCCGTCGGCGCGCGGGCGGAGGAATGGCTGCGCGCGCTGGGCCGGTTCGAGGTCGAGCTGTCCTGCAACGGACGGCCGATGGAGCATGGCCACGCCATGAACGTGCTCGACGGCCCGCTGTCGGCAGTGCGTCACCTGGCCGGACTGCTGGCGCGCGACCCGGTCAATCCGCCGCTTGCGGCCGGCGAGATTGTCTCCACCGGCACGTTGACCCTCGCCTTGCCGGCCAGGCCCGGCGAGACCTGGACGACGACGCTGAAGGGCATTGCCCTCGATGGTATAAGTCTGCGCCTTGAATGAGCGGCCGGCGGGCCGCGGACCGGTCCGCCGTTTTTGTCACCGGAGAAACACGATGACCGATGCGGCACGCCACGACGTGTGGGCGCAGGGCGCCGGCTACGAGCGTTACATCGGCCGCTGGAGCCGGCCGGTCGCCGCCGAATTCCTCGACTGGCTCGGCATCGCGCCGGGCAAGGCCTGGCTCGACGTCGGCTGCGGCACCGGCGCGCTCAGCCAGCGTATCGTCGAGGTGGCCGCGCCGGCGCGCGTCACCGGCGTCGATCCGTCCGACGGCTTCGTCGCCCATGCCGCCGCCCATGTCGCCGGCGCGCAGTTCCGCACCGGCGACGCGCAGGCACTGCCCGTCGGCGACGGCGAATTCGACGCCGTTGTGTCGGGGCTGGTGCTCAACTTCGTGCCCGATCAACCCAAAGCAATTGCCGAGATGCGCCGCGCCGCGCGGCCGGGCGGCACGGTCGCAGCGTATGTCTGGGACTATGCCGGCGAGATGCAGCTGATCCGCCGCTTCTGGGACGCGGCCGGTGCGCTCGATCCGGGAGCGCGCGCGCTCGACGAGGCGCGCCGCTTTCCGGACTGCCGGCCGGAGGCGCTGCGCACGCTGTTCGACGGCGCCGGCCTGCGCGACGTCGAGACGAAGGCGATCGACGCGCCCACGGTGTTCGCGGACTTCGACGACTACTGGTCGCCCTTTCTCGCCGGCCAGGGCCCGGCGCCGGGCTACTGCATGAAGCTGCCGGAGGACTTGCGCGATGCCTTGCGCGACCGCCTGCGGGCGTCGCTGCCGCGGGCGCGCGACGGGACAATCCCGCTGATCGCTCGCGCCTGGGCGGTGCGCGGGGTGGCGTGAGATTTGTTTCTTCCCGCTTGACGGTCGTCGCCGGTTCCGCGCCTTATCCGGTTTCAGGATAGTCCTGGCACGGCACACGAATGAAACGCATCATCGCCGCGACAGACGGCTCCGATGGCGGCAACCGGGCCGTCGACACCGCCGCCGAACTGTCCAAAGCAACCGGAGCCCGCCTCATCGTCCTGACGGTCGGCGGCGATATCAGCGGCGCAGAGCTGCGGCGGCTCGCCGGCACCCAGGGTGATCTGGGCCAGACGCTGGAAACCAGATCGAATCGGATCCTCGCGCAGGCCCGCAAGGTGGCGCAGCGGCAGGGCGTTTCCGACCCGGTCCTGCGCTGCGAATGGGGCGACCCGGCCGAAGTCATCGTCGCAACGGCGAGACGCGAGAAGGCCGATGCGGTGGTGGTCGGCCGGCGCGGCCGGAGCCGGCTTTCGGCGCTGCTGCTCGGCAGCGTCTCGCAGAAAGTGACAAGCCTCGCGCCCTGTCGCGTGATCGTCGTTCCCTAGACCCCGGGCGGTGCGTCCCTACCGTGTCGTCGGGAACGGAACCACAACTGACGCAGATCAAGGCCGAAACCGGAAAGATGGCGCGTAATCAGATTGGCTCAACCGTGAATTTATTTCGCCTTTATGTCGCAGCCTCATCAGACCGGCCCGGCGTCTGTCCAGAAGCAGCTGGTGTCTCGTTTCTGGACGTCGGCATTGCAGGCGCTCAGGGCCAGGAAGGCGTGGACGTTCGGCCTCGCAAGTTTCCTGATCGTGGTCGTGCTGCTGCAGCTGCTGTTGCAGGTGCTGCTCAATCTCTGGAATCGTGACTTCTTCGACGCGCTCGGACGCAAGGACGGGCAACAACTCTGGATGCAGGCGCAGCTGTTTGTTCCGCTTGCGGCGTGCAGCCTGGTTCTTGCCGCCACCTCGGTCTGGGGCCGGATGACCGCGCAACGCGGCTGGCGCGAGGCGGTGACCCGGCAGGTGATCGGGACATGGTTCGAAAAGTACCGCTTTCGCCGCCTGAACCATCTGGTCAAGGGGACCGAGAACCCCGAATACCGGATCGCCGTGGACATCCGCACCGCCACCGATGCTCCCGTCGACCTCACCCTCGCCTTCATCTCGTCGGTGCTGACGGCGCTCACCTTCTTCGGGGTGCTGTGGACGGTCGGCGGCAGCATCAGTTTCACCGTGCACGGGTACGCAGTGACGATCCCCGGCTATCTGGTGCTCGGCGTCATTGTCTATTCGGGCACCATGACGGCGCTGATGATCACCGTCGGTCATCATCTGACCGGAGTCGTCGAGCGAATGAACCAGTCAGAAGCGGAATTCCGCGCGGCCGTTGATGCGTTTCATGGCGACGAACCCGGTGACCCGCCCAGGACGATCAACGGTGAAAAAAGAAGCGAGCTGTGGCTGCGGCTGCAGGCGACCCTGCTGTGGTGGCGGGAGCTTTGCTGGCAGCTCGTGCGCACCACGCTCGTTTCGCACGGCAACGTGCTGCTCGCACCCGTGGTGGCTTGGTTTCTCTGCGTGCCCAAATATCTGAGCGGCGACATGTCGCTCGGCGAGCTCACCCAGTCGGCCGCGGCGTTCGTGACGGTGCAGGGCGCGTTCAACTGGCTGGTCGACAACTTCCAGCGGCTGGCCGACTGGCGGTCATCGGCGCGCCGCATCGCGAGCCTGCTCGTCGCGCTCGACGAACTTGAGCGGGAAGAGACCGCGGCCGGGCCGGCCGCTTAGCCCGCGGGACGCGTCACCGCACCGGGGCGGCGACGCCGCGGTGGCCCCTGGTCCTACTTGCCGGTGCTGCCGAAGAGGCCGATCATGCAGAAATCGACGACGTCTGGCGGCGGCAGACGAGAGGCACGATCAGAGGGAGGAGCGATCATGCTTGGTCGTATTTTGTGGATCGTGGCGCCGGTCATCGCGCTGGCGTTGTTGCCCGCGGCGCCGGCTTCCGCCCAGCACAAGACCAACCGGATCAAGATCGAATACGTCGCCCCGGACAAGGACGAGCACAAGCACGTCCATGCGCTGATGCAGAAGGGCCGCGTGCTGGAGAAGGTGCAGGAAATCTTCGCCGCCGTCCGCCTGCCCATCGACCTGGCGGTGAAGATGAAAAGCTGCGGCATGATCAATGCCTGGTACCAGCGCCACGGCGAGGATGCGCTGGTGACGATCTGCTACGACTACCTGGCGCATGTCTACACCAACGTCCCGAAGGAGGAGACGTCCACGGGGCTGACCGCCGTCGACGCGGTCGAGGGCCAGATCTTCTATGTCATCTTCCACGAGATGGGCCACGCCCTGTTCGATCTTCTCGACATCCCGATCTTCGGGCGGCCGGAAGACGATGCGGACGAATTCTCCACCTACATCATGCTGGCATTCGGACCGGAGGACGCGCGGCGGCTGATCACCGGGGCGGCCTATTCCTACGAGACGATGATGAAGAAGCCGGACCTCGACGTGAAAATGAAACTGTTTGCCGACGTGCACGGCGCCTCGGCCCAGCGCTACTACAACATGCTCTGCCTCGCCTACGGCGCGCATCCGCGCCTGTTCACCGATGTGGCCAAAAGAGGGTTCCTGCCGGAAACGCGGGCCAAGGACTGCAACTACGAATACCGCGAGCTCGCCTATGCGTTCAGGAAGCTGGTCCGGCCCAATATCGATCCGGAGATCATGAAGCAGGTGGAGCGCACGGAATGGCTGCCGCCGGAACCGGAGGAAAAGCCGCAGCGGGCATTGCCGCAACAGTAGGGCGCGGGGGGCCGTCTCGCCCGATGCGGTCGCCGTGCCGCGTGCCGCGGCTCACGCCGCCGCCGCGGCCGCAGCCGGACGGGGCGGCGGCTCGCGGCGCCGGCGCACGAGCTGCCAGGCGACGACCACCCCCAGAAGCAGCAGGGCGAACGGATAGACCAGCCGCTTCGACGGCAGCCCGCTTTGTTCGACGTCGACCTCGGTCACGTAGTCGCCGAACCGGACACCGGCCTGTTCCGCCAGCCCGTTCGGCTGCAGGTCGAGCACCTCGAAGCGCCCCTCCGGCCCCTTTTCGAGCTTGACGCCGTAGGGCCCGTACGCGGCATCGGACGTGGTCTCCGGCGTGGTGAGCCGGTAGAGCTTCAGGCGGTCGCCGTAGTCGGTCTCGCGGGTGATGTGCAGCCGGATCACGGTGCCGGGACTGGCGACCGGCTCGCCGGCGATGACCCGCGCCATGTCG
>CAZUDR010000207.1:0-6271 GCA_964618715.1 uncultured Undibacter sp.
CGGCCATGTCGCGCCAGTGATCCCCGGGACCGTCGTCGATGCCCCTGGCCTGCTGGTGTGGCGTGCCCGTCGCGGTGACCGAGCCGACCGACCAGCCCGTCGAACCGCCGAGTGCCTCGTTCTTTTCCAGCAGCACGACGCTGCATCCTTGCGCGCGTGCCTCGATGGCCGCTGCCAGCCCGGTGCCGCCGCCGCCGACCACGACCACGTCGCAGGTGATCGGATCGCGTGGGCGTTCGGTGCTGGTCATGGTTCGCGTGGACAGGGCGCCTGCATCGGGCGCCGGTTTCGGAAAACCTGCGGATTCAACATGGTGAATTGGCATTTGCCAATCGAAAAACCGGGGTGATAACGTCCCGCGTTCCCGACAGCGGAGGAAACGCCTTGGCGGCACGGAGCAAACAGCGGGCATTGAGCGGCCGGCCGCCGCGCACGCGTGCCCGCGCTGCCGGCCGCGCTGACCCGGCACGCGGCGTGCAGTCGATCGGCCGTGCCTTTGCCATCATGGAGGAGATTGCGCGCAACCGCGACGGTATCGGACTCGCCGAATTGTCCAAGCGCGTCGGCTTGCACAACAGCACCACGTTCCATCTCGTCCGCACCATGGTGTCGCTCGGCTATGTGCGCCAGATGCAGGATTCCAAGCGGTACCGCATCGGCCGTCCGCTGTTTGCGCTTGCTGCCAACGCGCTCGACGAGATCGAGATGACGAGCCTCGCGACCCCCGTGCTCGAGGATCTTTCGCGCGAGACCGGCGAGAGTTCGCATTTCTCCGTGCGCATGGGCGACGACGTGGTGGTGATGGCCCGCACCAGCGGGCCGGGCGCGTTCCAGCTGACCGATCGCGTCGGCGTGGTACGGCCCGCGCACTGCACGGCGCTCGGCAAGATCATGCTGGCAGCGATGCAGCCCGAGCAGTTCGAGGGCTATGTTCAACGTGCCGAGCTGAAGGCGCGCACGCCCAGCACCATCACCACCGCCGACCGGCTGCGGCGCGAGATTGCCGAGGTGCGGCGCAGCGGAGTCGCCTTCGACGACGGCGAGTTCGATACCGAGGTGCGCTGCGTGGCCCTGCCGGTGCGCGATTTTACCGGCCAGGTGACCGGCGCGCTCGGCATTTCGGGCCCGGTCTGGCGGCTGTCGATCGACGTCCTGCAAAAACGCGTGCGCCTTGTGCGCTCGGCCGCCGAGCGGTTGTCGGCCGAATTCGGCTATACCGGCGACGGCGCACCGCGCATCCGGGCGGCGGAGTGACGGATCAGGGAGACGAACCATGCCACGGCACGCGTCCTACGTTCCCCACGGCGTGATTCCGGCGGTCTTGCTGCCGTTCGACAACGATCTCGCCATTGACGAGGCAAACTTCCGCAGGCATCTGCGCGACGTCGCGGCGACCGAAGGCCTGTCCGCGGTCACCATCAACGCGCACTCGACCGAGGTCAGTTCCTGCACCTTCGAGGAGCAGCGCCGCGTCCTCGCCATCGCCGAGGACGAGATCGGCGACCGGCTGCCGCTGGTCAATGGCATCTGGGCCGACGGCAGCATCGAGGCGGCGCGCCTCGCGAAGATGGCGGCCGACGGCGGCGCCTCGGCGCTGCTCGTGTTTCCGCCGGCGCCGTTCACGCTCGGCCAGTCGCCGCAGATGGTACTCGCCCATTTCAGGCGCATTGCTGATGTCACCGACCTGCCATTGATCGTCTTCCAGTATCCGCTGGCGGGCGGGCAGGGCTATCCCAGGGACACGCTGCTCCGGCTGGTGGATGAGGTGCCGTCGATCCGCGCCATCAAGGACTGGATCGGCAACGTGCCGCACCACGAATGGCATATCCGCACGCTGCAGAGTCTGCCGCGGCCGGTGAACGTGCTGACCACCCACAGCGCCTGGCTGTTCTCCTCGCTGGTGCTCGGCTGCAACGGGCTGTTGTCCGGCTCCGGCAGCGTGATTTCCGGCCTGCAGGCGCGCCTGTTCCGTGCCGTGCAGGGCAACGATCTGGCGGAAGCCAGGCGGCTCAATGACCGGATCGAGCCGCTGATGCGCGTCTTCTACGCCGACCCCTTCGTCGACATGCACAACCGCATGAAGGAAGCGCTGGTGCTGCTCGGCAAGCTGCCGCGCGCGGTCGTGCGTCCGCCGCTGGTCAAGATCGAGCAGCCCGAGATCGCGCGCATTCGTCAGGGGCTGATCGACGCCGGCCTGCTCGGCAAAAATGCGGCACGGGACGCGGCGTAAGCGCGAGAACCGCTCCGTTGCGCCATGCAATGGCTTGGCGTGACCGGTGCTTGCGAACTGTCACTTCAGCTTGTAGCGATCGGGTTCTTCAAAGAAGTCGAGGATCTTTGCGCCGGCGGGAAGCTTCCCGCTATGCACGACTCCGGATGGAATATTGTAGGAGTCGCCCGGGCCATACGTTCGCGTCTCACCGCCGATCGTGAGTTCGATCTGGCCGTCGAGTACCGTTCCCCATTGGGCTTTGTGGCTGTGCGGAGGCAATTCGACATCCTCCAGGATTTGAAAAAACACCAACAAGCCCCGGTCGGATTTCAAGGCGCTGGTTTTCACTGTCGTCGGCGGAAAGGGCAGATCGATTTCGGGCAGGCTGGTGATAATTTCGGGCAGCTGCATTACTGTCTCCCAAGGCAGGGTTGATTGCGCAGGGCGTTGCAGAAAGTTGCAATCTTACATGATCGCAAATTCTGTATTCCGCCTGTCCGTCACCAGCATGCTGCCCGGATAATGGGTGATGCAGAAGTCAGGCTTCACCGTCGCGATTACCGACTGCGGGGTCACACCGCAGGCCCAGAACACCGGCAGTTCGTCGTCGCGCACCTCGACCGCGTCGCCGTAGTCCGGTTTCATCACGTCCCTGATGCCGATCAGTTCCGGCTTGCCGATGTGGACCGGTGCGCCGTGCACCGAGGGGAAGCGTGTGGTGATCTGCACAGCGCGGATGGCATCGGCCGGCTTCAGCGGCCGCATCGACACCACCAGCGGCCCATGGAACGGACCGGCGGCATGGGTCGGCACCGATGTCCGGTACATCGGCACATTGCAGCCGCGCGCGATGTGGCGAAGCTCGATACCCTCGGCCATCAGCGCTTCCTCGAACGAGAACGAACAGCCGATGATGAAGCTGACCAGGTCGTCGCGCCAGAACTCGGTGATGTTCTCCGGCTCGGCCACCAGTTCGCCGTTGCGCCATACCCGGTAACGCGGCAGGTCGGTGCGGATGTCGAGGTCCTCGCCCAGTTCCGGCACGCGCGGGTCGCCCGGAGCGGACGTGCCGATCAGCGGGCAGGGCTTCGGGTTGAGCTGGCAGAAGCGCAGGAAGTCGGCGGCCAGCCGTTCCGGCAGGATGGCGAGATTGCCCTGCACATGGCCGGGCGCGAGTCCTGCGGTCGGCCGGCGATGCGCTCCGGCCCGGATCGCGAGCCGGGCGCCGAGCCCGTCTTGTGCACCGGCCCCGTCGTTCTGGTGCATGGCGGTGACAGTCATCGACTTTCGTCCGGTTGAGTTGAACAAGCGGAAGTCTAGCATGTGAACGGGCACCAGCCAGCCCGCCGCATTGCACGTTGCGCGGGCAATTATTCCACGATGTGAGCAGTCGTACGCCGATATGAAAATAGCGGTTGAATCTTGGACTAGGATCGCGTTTGCTAACGGGAGTACATTGCTCGCAAAGAGCCCTTGAAAGGGCCGCGGGGGAGGACTTGGGCAATGCTTCGTCGTGCCGCCAGCGTTCGGCGTACGGTAACCGTCTGTGTGTCCGGCGCCGGCGACATGCCGGTGCGGCCACGGCGAACGATGCTGCCCGTAACCATTCGCGACACGCTTACGACCGATGCATGACGCGCCCGCGCATCTGTGCGGGCGTTATTCGTTTACGTTCGGACACCAGTGGGAGGAGTTGCAATGACTGAGAAGTGGAAAGACGAACCCTGGGCGCAGGATTTCTGGTATCGCGGCAAGGTCACCCGCCGCACTCTGGTCGGCTGGGGCGGCGGCGCGATCGGCGCCATGATGCTGGTGCCGGCGCCGTGGCGCGCGGCCTTCGGCCAGGCAAAGCCGTTCAAGGTCGGCTCCGAGCAGCCGCTGTCCGGCGCCGGCGCAGCCGGCGGCAAGACCGCGCTGGTCGGCCTGCAGATGGCGGTTGACCGCATCAACAAGATGGGCGGCATCAATGGCCGGCCGGTCGAACTGATCGTCGCCGACGACGAGTCCAAGCCCGACGTCGCGCGCCGCAAGACCTCGAAGATGGTGCAGGAGGACGGCATCGACATCCATGTCGGCGGCTTCCTGTCCAATATCTGCCTCGCCTGCATGCCGGTGTGGGAAGAGGCGGAGATCGTCAACATGATCAGCGTGTGCCTCGACACCACGCTGACCACCTCGAAGTGCAACCGCTACAGTTTCCGCTGCCACGACTACGCGCCGGCGCAGGCGGTCGCCTTCGGGCCCATGCTCACCAAGATGGGCAAGAAGTGGCACATCGCCTTTGCCGATTATTCGTGGGGCCAGTCAACCCGCGACGCCTATGCCGAAGAGATCAAGAAGAACGGCGGCGAAGTGGTGGGCACCACCGGCATCCCGCTCGGCACCGCCGACATGACTCCGTTCCTGTCGAAGATCTCCGGAGACTTCGACGGCCTGTTCGGCATCTTCTTCGGCAAGGACGGCGTGACCATCGGCAACCAGGCCTACGACCTCGGCCTGACCAAGAAGTACAAGTGGGCTGGCGACGGCGCCATCTGCGAGTCGACGAACCTGCCGGCGCTCGGCAACAAGATCGACGGCTTCGTGGCGATCAACCGCTACATCCCGGTGTTCCAGGGTCAGCTCGACACGCCGCATCACAAGAAGTTCTTCGACGATGCGAGTGCGCGGCTGGCCAAGGTCGACAAGTCCAAGCCCTTGCCCGATCGCTACGTGCAGTCGAACTTCGAGGCGATGAACGCCGTGAAGAAGGGCATGGAAATGTCGAAGTTCGAGGGCCGCAAGGACACCAAGAAGCTGATCGACGCCATGGAAGGTCTCGAGATGAAGCTGAGCGACGACTTCCCGCAGGGCGACAAGTCTCTGCGCAAGGAAGACCACCAGGCCTTCCTCAGCGAGTTCCTCTACACCGTCAAGGGTGGCAAGTACGAGATCCTTGAAACGGTGGCGAAGGACAAGACCATCGTGCCGCCGGCCTGCAAGTTCGCGTAACCTTACGTGTCGGCTGAATCTTCCCTGATGACGTCCTCCCCGGCTGATACCAGCCGGGGAGGTGATTCCCGGACGGTGCTGCGCACCGAGGGGCTGACCGTCCGTTTCGGTGGTTTGACGGCGCTCGACGGCGTCAATTTCGAGGTCCAGCGCGGCGAGATCCGCGCCGTTATCGGACCGAACGGCGCCGGCAAGAGCACATTTTTCAACTGCCTGACCGGTGTGCTGCGCCCCACCTTGGGGCGCGTTATTTTCAACGGCGAGGAGATCACCGGTCTGCCCCCGAACGAGATCTCGCAGAAGGGCATCGCGCGTTCCTACCAGATCACCAACATCCTGCCGAATGCCACCGTGCGTGAGAACGTCCGCATCGCCGCGCAGTCGCGCCGGCATGCCTGGAACATGGTGCGGGACCACGACGCCTTCGCCGACATCAACGCCAAGGCGGCAGCGGCGCTTGAATCCGTCGGTCTGATTTCGAAGTCGGAAGAACTGGCATCCAACCTGTCGCATGGCGAGCAGCGCAACCTCGAGATCGGCATCGCGCTGGCGACGGAACCAACGCTGCTGTGCCTCGACGAGCCGACCGCCGGCATGAGCGCGGCCGAGACCCACGACACGGTCGAGCTCGTGCGCCGGATTGCGAAAAACCTGACCATCCTGATCGTCGAGCACGACATGGAGGTCGTCATGGGGCTCGCGCACCGTATTACCGTGCTGGACTACGGCGAAACCCTCGCTGAAGGCCCGCCGGCGGAAATCCAGCAGAATCCGCGCGTGCAGGAGGTCTATCTCAAGACATGAGCGACGCCACCACCAGCAGCAACGGGTCGCTCGTCCACGTCGAGGACCTGAACACCTATCCTGCACGGCGTCTCGCTCGAGGTCGGGCGGGGCGAGGTGGTCGGTCTGCTCGGCCGCAACGGGGTCGGCAAGAGCACGACGCTGAAGACGATCATGGGCCTGGTGCAACCGAGCAAGGGCGAGGTGCTGCTGGACGGCAAGCCCGTCACCGGCATGCCAGCGCACAAGCTGGCGCGCCTTGGCATCGGCTACGTGCCGGAGGAC
>CAZUDR010000208.1:0-6253 GCA_964618715.1 uncultured Undibacter sp.
CGATCAATGACGCCATCGGCATCCCGATCATCATCTACAACATTCCCGGCCGCTCGGTGATCGACATGTCGGTCGACACCATGAAACGGCTTTGGGAGTGCAAGAATATCGCCGGCGTCAAGGACGCGACGGCCAATGTGGTGAGAGTCTCTGACCAGCGCGCGGCTTTGGGCCCGGACTTCAACCAGATGTCGGGCGAGGACGCCACCTGCCTCGGCTTTATGGCGCATGGCGGTCACGGCTGCATTTCCGTCACCTCGAACGTGGCGCCGCGGTTGTGCGCCGAATTCCAGAGCGCCTGTCTGAAGGGCGACTTCGCCACGGCGCTGAGCCTGCAGGACAAGCTGATGCCCCTGCATCACGCACTGTTCGCCGAAACCAATCCTGCGCCGGCCAAATTCGCGCTCTCGGTTCTCGGCAAATGTGCCGAGACGGTGCGGCTGCCGATGGTGACCGTGTCGGACAAGACCAGGACCGCCGTGCGCGGCGCCATGGTGCATGCCGGCCTGATCAACTAGGGCCGACCCTTTCCCAAACTGACCTCGAGGCCGCCGGCCCGGCCGGGACGGCCAGTTGACCTTTTGCCGCCGGCGCGGACGATATCAGGCTCTGTTTGCTCACCAGGCTTGGAGATCCGCAGATGCTCAAGGAATTTCGCGAATTTGCCATGCGCGGCAATGTGGTCGATCTCGCGGTCGGCATCATCATCGGCGCCGCCTTCGGCGCCATTGTCCAGTCGCTGGTCGGCGACATCATCATGCCGGTGGTCGGCGCCATCACCGGCGGTCTCGACTTCTCAAACTACTTCACGCCGCTCACCGGCGTGGTCACCGCCGACACGCTGGCAGAGGCGAAAAAGCAAGGAGCTGTATTGGCTTGGGGAAATTTTCTCACTCTCACGCTTAACTTCATCATTGTCGCCTGGGTCATGTTCATTGTCGTCAGGGGCATGAACCGGCTGCGTGCGCAGCAGGCGGCCGAGCCCGACACCGCTCCGGCGCCGAGCCGGCAGGAAGTGCTGCTCATGGAAATCCGCGACGCGCTGACACAAGGAAAAGCCTGATCGATGGCTGCCAAGCCCGAGCGCCGTATCAAGGTCGTCGCCGACAACCGCAAGGCGCGCTTCAACTACGAGATCGGCGAGATCGTCGAAGCCGGCATTGCGTTGACCGGCAGCGAAGTGAAGTCGCTGCGGGAGGGCAAGGCAACGATCGCGGAATCCTATGCCGATGCGCGGAGCGGCGAGATCTGGCTGATCAATGCCAATATCCCCGAATACAAGCAGGCCGGCCCGTTCAACAACCACGAGCCCAAACGGCCCCGCAAACTGCTGCTGCACCAGCGCCAGATCAACCGGCTGGCCGGCGGTGTTGATCGCGAGGGGATGACCATCGTGCCGCTGAAGCTCTATTTCAACGAACGGGGCCGTGCCAAGCTCGAGATTGCGCTGGCCAAGGGCAAGAAATTGCACGACAAGCGCGAGACGCTGAAGAAGCGCTCCTGGGAGCGCGAGCGCGGGCGGCTGCTAAGAGAGAAAGGCTGAATCCCATGGCGCGGCGCATCGGCATGCTGATCTTTCCGCGACTGACCCAGCTCGACATGACCGGTCCCTACGAGGTGCTGGCGCGACTGCCCGATACCACGGTCGAACTGGTGGCGCAGAGCCTGGCGCCGGTAACCACCGATCGCGGCATGCGGATTGTGCCGACCACCACCTACGCCGATTGCCCGCCGCTCGACATCGTCATGGTTCCGGGCGGACCGGGCCAGCAGGAGCTGATGGAGGACGAGGAGGTCCTCGGCTTCCTGCGCACGCAGGCGGCGGGTGCGCGGTACGTCACCTCCGTCTGCACCGGCTCGCTGGTCCTGGCGGCGGCCGGCCTGCTGAAGGGAAAACGGGCGACCTGTCACTGGGCGGCGATCGACAACCTCGCGCTGATGGGTGCGATCCCCGTGCGCGAGCGCGTCGTGGTTGACGGCAACGTGGTCACTGGCGCGGGCGTTGCCTCGGGCATCGACTTCGCGTTGCGCCTCGCTGCCATTGTCGAAAGCGAAGAGGTCGCGCGCGAGATCCAGTTGCAGATCGAATATGACCCCGATCCGCCGTTCGATTCCGGCTCACCGGATCGTGCCCGTCCGGAAACGGTGGCGGCGCTGACCGGGCGGCTTGCGAGACTGCGCGACGAGCGGCGGACGGTCGCCACGCGTGTGGGCGCGAGGCTCGGGATTGCACCGGCCGCAGCCCGATAGCGGCGGCCGGTGCGGGGCAGCCTACTGGATGATTCCGCAGGCGATCCGCTTTCCGGCGTCGCCGGCCGGGTCGCTCTTGTAGTCGTCGGCGCCTTCATGGATCACGATGGCCGACCCGTCGGTGTCGAACACCGAGTTGGGCTTGCCCTTTTCCAGCGTGATCGACGCGTTCATGACCTCGATCGTGAGGTTGCCGCTCTCGGGCACATGGATATTCGGCATGTCGCCCGCGTGGTAGCCCTGTTCAGCCATGATGCCGTGCTTCTTGCCCGCCGGGTTGAAGTGGCCGCCGGCCGAGGTGAAGGGCGGTTCGCACTTGCCGACGGCATGGACGTGAAACGCATGGGTACCCGCTGGCAGTCCCCTGGCCTCCAGCGTCAGCAGCACGCCATCCGGCAGCTGAGTCAGTTTGACGGATCCGACATCCTTGCCGTCGGCGCTCTTGAGGCCTGCCTGGGACATTTGTGCCGCGGCCGGCATCGCCGTGGCGGCAAGGAGAAGGGCGGCGAAGCCGCCGATTTTCAGGATCGAAACCATTGAGTTGCTCCCTGGGTTTATTGAAGGCGCATTGCGCATTCCTGCACCCTCTTGCAAATTGGCCGGATCGTATGCCGGCTCTCGCCGTCTTGCGGCGGGCGAGTCAGTCGGCGAAAGGCTTGGGTACCGGAGGGCCCAATCCATGCGACCTATTATACTCGACCATTGCGTCATCCACGTTTCTGACTGGACGCGCTCAAACACCTTTTATCACGAGGTACTTGGCGCCGAACTGATCCCGCGGCCGGCGGGGGTGGCGTATCGTTTCGGCCATCAGCAACTCAACGTGCATGGCCCCGGTGTCGTTCCGGCCGAGGTGGCGCGGCTGCCGGTGCAGCCGGGCAATTCGGATCTCTGTTTCGAATGGCGCGGGCCGATCGCCGACGCTGTCGCGCATCTGGAGGCGCATGGCGTTGCGGTCGAGCGCGGGCCCCTGCAACGCTTTGGCGCCAAGGGGGAGGGGACGTCGGTCTACTTCCGCGATCCCGACGGCTCGTTGATGGAATTCATTTCGTACGCTGGCGGACAACAGGGGACGTGACGACGATGACCGAAGCGCAGGGAGCCCACAATCCGGCCGTTCTGCCGGCCGATATTCCCCGTCCGCGGGACGACGGTGCCGCCCGCCACCTCCCCGGCACGCCGCTGCCGGATCTGGCGCTGCCGGCAACCGACGGGGCGGCTGTCAACCTCGCCGGCCTGTCGGGCCGCACGGTTGTCTATATCTATCCGCGCACCGGACGGCCTGGCATTGATCCACCGGACGGGTGGGACATGATTCCCGGCGCGCGTGGCTGCACGCCGCAGTCGTGTTCGTTCCGCGATCATTTCAGGGAACTGGGAGCGCTCGGCGTCGATCGCGTTTTCGGACTGTCGACGCAGGACACGGCCTGCCAGCAGGAAGCGGTGGCGCGCCTGCATCTGCCGTTCCCGGTGCTGTCGGACGAAGGGCTGGCGCTCGCCAGGGCGCTGAAGTTGCCGACATTCACCGTCGCCGGCATGACCCTGCTCAAGCGGATGGTGTTCGTCATCGATGACGGCACCATCACCCACGTGTTCTATCCGGTATTTCCGCCGGACAAGAGCGCCGCCGAGGTCGTCGCCTGGCTTCAACGGCGGGGCTAGGCCGCTCCGGCCGTTTTCTTTGCCGGACCATCCTTGCTGAAGAACTGCTGGATCTCGCTGGCCGGCCGGGCGCGGCTGAACAGATATCCCTGCATCTCGGTGCAGCCGATCGACTCGAGCACGTCCCGCTGCTGCTGGGTTTCCACGCCCTCGGCGGTCGACGCCATGTTGAGGCATTTGGCCAGGTTGGCGACGGCTTGCACGATGGCAACGGGTTCATCGCCCTTGGACAGATCCTGAATGAACGAGCGGTCGATCTTGATCTTGTCGAACGGGAAGCTGCGCAGGTAACTGAGCGACGAGTACCCCGTACCAAAATCGTCCAGTGCGATCTGCACGCCAAGTTTGCGCAGTTCGTGCAGCGTCGCCAGCGTGGCGAACGTATTCTGCAGGAGCACCGTTTCCGTGATCTCCAGCTGCAGCTTGTGCGGCGCCATGCCGGTTTCCGACAGGGCTCCGGTCACCACGCTCAGCAGGTTGCGGTTGTTCAGCTGGGCAGGAGACAGGTTGACTGCGACCTTGATGCCATCGGGCCAGTCGACAGCCTCGTAACAGGCTGACTTGAGCACCCATTCCCCGAGCGGCACGATCAGTCCGGTCTCCTCGGCAATCGGAATGAAGTCTGCCGGTGATACCAGGCCACGCGAGGGATTGTTCCAGCGCAGCAACGCCTCGAAACCGTTGATCTCGTTGTTCTGAAGGTTCACAAGCGGCTGGTAGTGCAGCTCGAATTCCTTGTTGACCAGCGCCCTGCGAAGGTCGATCTCCAGTTCACGCCGCGCCTTCATGCGCGTGTTCATTTCCGGTTCGAAGTAACGAAAGGTGCCGCGGCCATCGGCCTTGGCCCCGTACAGCGCCATATCCGCGTTCCTCAGCAGCGGGTCGGCTTCCACGGCGTCATAGGGCGCGATGGAGATTCCGATGCTGATATCGGTGACGATCTGGTGCCCGTCGATCTGGTAGGGCCGGATGATCGACTCTCGGATGCGCTTTGACAGCGCAGCTGCGTCGGTCGGCTGCTGCATCTGGGTCATGATGATGGCGAATTCATCGCCGCCCAGACGGGCCACCGTATCGGGCTCCCTGGTGCAGCCGCGCAGGCGATCGGCCACCAGTTTGAGCAGCTCGTCGCCAATCGGGTGCCCGAGGGCGTCATTGATGCTCTTGAACTGGTCAAGGTCGAGGCAAAGGACCGCCAGGCACTCGCCGCGTTTGACGCGCTTGAGTTCGTGTTCCAGCCGTTCGCGCAGGAGCACGCGATTGGGCAGGTCGGTGAGCGCGTCGTGGCGCGCCATGTGGGCAATCCGCTGCTCGGACTGCTGCCGCTCGGTGATATCTTCATGGGTCGCAAGCCATCCGCCTCCGGCAATTGGCTTGTTGACCACCGAGAACGCCCGGCCGTCATCGAGGGTGACAGTAGTTGTGAATGTCTCGCCTTCGGCGATCCGCTCTTTGAGCCTGGCGATGTAGTCGTCCGGATCGTCGGCAAATGTTCCGGTCTGGATGCGATGTTGCAGCAGGTCGCGCAGATGGCGTCCGGGCCGGGCGACATCCGGCAGCAACCCGTACATTTCTATGTATCGCTTATTGCAGAAAATTAAGCGCGTTTCCGAATCGAACAGCAACACGCCCTGTGACATGTTGTTCAAAACGGTCTGCAGCAGTTCCTCTTCCCGCCGCGAAATGTGCGGGAAGTTCAGGATCTCCGCTTGCGGCGTTTGCTGCTTGATCGGATCCATTTCAGCCCCCTGACCAGCCTCGGGTACGGCAATTTGACCGCCAATCCTTACGGGGCCTTTGTTGGAAACCGGTCAAACAAATTGAAACGGTTTGAATCAAGTGGGAGCAACGGTCGGCCGGCCTGGTTGGCGGTGCAGGGTGATGTTGACCGCGGCCGGTCGAGGCAAATCGTTGTTACCGGAATCCAAACGGATTGGGTCAATTGTCCAGAAATTCGCGCACGGCACAGAAGACGGCGCGGAACATGTCAGGGGTAAGCACACCGGTGTTCGTGTTGTAGCGCGAGCAGTGATAGCTGGAAAACAGCGTTACGCTGTCGTGCACATGCTTGGCCCCGTGCCTGAACGGCGCTGACGATTTCCTGACGCCCAGCGCCGTCAGCACGCTGTCGTGGGCGATGCGGCCGAGCGAGACAATGGCGCGCAGTCTTTCCATCTCGGCAATGGTGGGTACGAGAAACTCGCGACAGGTCCGGATCTCGGCGGGTGTCGGCTTGTTCTCGGGCGGCACGCAACGCACCGCATTGGTGATGCGGCAGTCGGTCAGTTCGAGTCCGTCGTCCGGGTGAGCGCCGTATTCGCCGCAGGCGAACTTGTAGCGG
>CAZUDR010000209.1:0-6253 GCA_964618715.1 uncultured Undibacter sp.
CCAAACCAAGACAAAAATGCTTGAACTTTGGGGTCGCAGAGGATAGCTACACGGGCGAATTTCAGGAAAAGTTCCACCCGAAGGAGTGCCGAGCCGATGGCCCGTGTCACCGTAGAAGATTGCATCGACAAGGTTGAGAACCGCTTTGATCTCGTGCTGTTGGCGAGTCATCGCGCGCGCATGATCTCGTCGGGGTCACAAATCACCGTCGACCGCGACAATGACAAAAATCCGGTCGTCTCACTGCGTGAAATCGCCGAAACCACGGTTTCTCCCGGCGACCTTAAGGAAGATCTCATCCACTCGTTGCAGAAATACGTCGAAGTCGACGAGCCCGAGCCCGAGGTGCCGCTGATCGGGGCCGGTGCAGGCGCGTCCGTTGATGCCGACGACACCGAAGTCGCGCCGGAGCGCATGACCGAGGAAGAATTGCTCAAGGGCCTGGAAGGCCTGGCTCCGCCGGAGGAACCGCCGGAGGAGGACACGGAGTAGGCGCGCACCTGCCGCTATCGCCTTGATTCCAGTGAACGGCCCGGCTCTCCCGCCGGGCCGTTTATGATTTGGCGATCAACCACATCCGCACGCGGTCCCGGCAAACCCTTGCGGCTAAAGCCAATTAACGTGATATCTAGTGTCGGGTGATGGCCGCCGGCACGCTTTTTTCGACCTTTCCGGCGGCCGCGAGGCCCCTTAATGCGCGCAGGCTCCAATTTGCCGCGAATGCAGAAGCAGTCGCCGACCCGGGCGCCGCCCGACCGGCCACCACCGCTTGCGCCGACGGCGGTCGCGCATCCCGTGGAGAAGGCCGGGCTGGGGCGTCCGCCAATGATGCGGCAATACGAACTGGTCGAACGGGTACGCCGCTACAACCCGAACACCAACGAGGGCCTGCTCAACCGCGCCTATGTCTACGCCATGAAGGCGCATGGGGAGCAGCGCCGCGCCTCGGGCGATCCCTATTTCTCACATCCGCTGGAAGTGGCGGCGATTCTCACCGACCTGAAACTCGATGATGCCACCATTGCCGCCGCGCTGTTGCACGACACGATCGAGGATACCGAGGCGACGCGTGCGGAAATCGACAGTCTCTTCGGTTCCGACATCGGCACGCTGGTCGAGGGACTGACCAAGCTGAAGAAGCTTGACCTGGTCACCAAGGAGGCCAAGCAGGCCGAGAACCTGCGCAAGCTGCTGCTGGCAATCGCCGACGACGTGCGCGTGTTGCTGGTGAAGCTGGCCGACCGGCTGCACAACATGCGCACGTTGCATTTTGTGCCGGATGAGGCGCGCCGCCGCGCCGCCGAGGAGACGCTGGAAATCTATGCCCCGCTTGCCGGCCGCATGGGCATGCATGAGATGCGCGAGGAACTTGAGGATCTGGCCTTCCGCGAAATCAATCCGGAAGCCTACGAGGTGGTCAGCGCACGGCTGAATGCGCTTGCCGAACGCAATCAGGCGCTGATCGGGGAGATCGAACAGCAACTCACGCGCAAGCTTGCCGACCGCGGCATCGAAAGCATGGTGCAGGGTCGCCGCAAGCGCGCCTATTCGATCTGGCGCAAGATGGAGCGCAAGTCTGTCGGCTTCGAGCAGTTGTCCGACATCTTCGGATTCCGCGTCGTCGTGCGCACCGTGGCGGATTGCTATCAGGCGCTGGGCATCGTGCACACGACCTGGCCGATGGTGCCGGGCCGCTTCAAGGATTACGTCTCCACGCCGAAAGCCAACGATTACTGTTCGATCCACACCACGCTGATCGGGCCCGGCCAGCAGCGCGTCGAGTTGCAGATCCGCACTACCGAAATGCACGAGATTGCCGAATACGGCATCGCGGCACATGCGCTCTACAAGGACAATCTCGGCTCGCCGACCGAACTGCTCTCGCGCGAGTCCAGCGCCTATGCCTGGCTCCGCCGCACCATCGAACTTCTGGCCGAGGGTTCGAACCCGGAGGAATTCCTCGAACATACCAAGCTCGAGCTGTTCCACGATCAGGTGTTCTGCTTCACGCCCAAGGGCAAGCTGATCGCGCTGCCGCGCAAGGCTACAGCCATCGATTTTGCCTATGCCGTGCACACCGACGTCGGCAATACGGCGGTCGGGTGCAAGATCAACGGCAAGATCGCGCCGCTGATGTCGGAGATCATGAGTGGCGACGAAGTGGAGGTGCTGACCTCGAGGGCGCAGGTGGCGCCGCCCGCCGCATGGGAATCGATTGTGGTCACCGGCAAGGCGCGTGCAGCCATTCGCCGCGCGACCCGCGCCGCCGTGCGTGCACAATATACCGGCCTTGGCCGCCGTATCGTCGAACGCCTGTTCCAGCGTGCCAAGATCGGCTATTCCGACGAGCAACTCACGGGCGCGCTGCCGCGGCTGGCCCGCGCATCAATAGACGACGTCATGTCGGCGGTCGGACGCAGCGAGTTGAAGGCATCCGACGTCGCCCGCGCGATGTATCCCGACTACAAGGAGGAGCGCGCCGCTGCGATGGCCGCGCGGCCGAAGCCCGAGAGCGGCTGGTTCGGGCTGAAGAAGTTCACGTCGGTCAAGTTCCGCGTGCCCGACGCGCAGGGGCCGGCGATCCCGATCCGCGGCATCAACGGCGACCTGCCGGTGCGGTTTGCGCCGGATGGCGGCGCGGTGCCGGGCGACCGGATCGTCGGCATCATGACGCCCGGGGAGGGCATCACCATCTACCCGATCCAGTCGCCGGCGCTGTCCGAATTCGAGGACGAACCGGAGCGCTGGCTGGATGTGCGGTGGGATTCGGACGAGCGGACGCCGCGCCGGTTTCCCGCGCGCATCAGCGTGCAATCGGTCAACGAGCCGGGTTCGCTCGCGACGATCGCCCAGATTATCGCCGAGCATGACGGCAATATTGACAATATTCGTATGACGCGGCGGGCACCGGACTTCACCGACGTGTTGATCGATCTGGAGGTTTATGACCTCAAACACCTCACCGGCATTCTCGCGCAACTGCGGGCCAAGCCGATCATTGCCAAGGCGGACCGGGTGAACGGTTAGTTGTTATGAGTGCCGCGCATCTTCGTCTTGGCGTCAACATCGATCACGTCGCCACCATCCGCAACGCACGTGGCGGACGCCATCCCGATCCCGTGCGCGCGGCCAGGCTCGCGATTGCCGCCGGGGCCGACGGGATTACCGCGCATCTGCGGGAGGACCGTCGTCACATCCGCGACGACGATATCGCGCGGCTGAAGGCGGAGATCGACAAGCCGCTGAACTTCGAGATGGCGGCGACCCGGGAAATGCTCGGCATCGCGCTGAAAACACATCCGCACGCCGTCTGCCTGGTGCCGGAGAAACGGACCGAACGCACCACCGAAGGCGGGCTCGATGCAGTCGGGCAGCGCAACCAGCTTGCGCCCGTGGTGCATGACCTCAAGCATGCGGGCATCAGGGTGTCCCTGTTCATCGCCGCCGACCCAAGGCAAATCGAGGCGGCGGTCGAACTCGGCGCGCCGGTCATCGAGATCCACACCGGCGCCTGGTGCGAGGCACTGATACAGCAGGATGCCAGGACGGCCAGCGCTGAATGGGAACTCATCCGCACGGGCGTGGCGCTGGCAGACAGCCATGGCCTCGAAGTTCACGCCGGCCACGGCCTAGACTACGGAACGGCAGAAACCATCGCGGCATTGCCGGAAGTTGTTGAGCTCAATATCGGCCATTTCCTCGTTGGCGAGTCGGTGTTCGAGGGACTGGCAGAGACGGTAAAATTCATGCGCGCGGCGATGGACCGCGGACGGAAAAGGGCAAAGGCGTCATGATCATCGGGCTCGGCTCCGACATCTGCGACGTCCGGCGCATCGAGGCGGTCCTCGACCGCCACGGCGAGCGTTTCCTCAACCGGATCTACACTCCGACCGAGCGCGCCAGGGCCGAACGCCGCGCCAATCGCGCGGAGACCTATGCCAAGCGATTTGCCGCCAAGGAGGCCTGCGCCAAAGCGCTCGGCACCGGCTTCCGGCGCGGCGTGTTCTGGCGCGACATGGGCGTCATCAATCTGCCATCCGGCCGCCCCACCATGAAACTCACAGGCGGCGCGCTGGCCCGTCTGCGGGCAATCACGCCATCGGGCTGCGAGGCCCGTATCGACATCACGCTCACCGACGAAGGCCCGACGGCGCAGGCGATTGTCGTCATTACCGCCGTTCCCGCCGGCGCAGCCGATTCCGGCCGGGACTAGGAAGCACAATTAACCCAAACACTTATGGCTCAAATCCGGCGATCTTGATTGCGTGCGGGAAGGGCACCCGCTACAAGACCGCCGGGGAGCGCGAAGCCGACCACGGCGGGACGAAAGGCCGATGAGCGTGTCATCCGGAACAAAACGGAAAGAGGGCGGCATTGCCGAAACGGTACGCGTGATCTTTCACGCGCTGATCATTGCCCTGGTCATCCGGACTTTCCTGTTTCAGCCCTTCAACATCCCCTCCGGCTCAATGAAGGCGACGTTGCTGGTCGGCGACTACCTGTTCGTGTCGAAATACTCCTATGGTTACAGCCACTACTCGCTGCCACTTTCGCCGCCGATTTTTTCCGGCCGTATCCCCGGCGGGCTGACGCCCGAACGCGGCGATGTCATCGTATTCCGCCTGCCGCGCGATCCGTCGACCGACTACATCAAGCGCGTCATTGGCCTGCCGGGCGACAAGATTCAGGTCATCGACGGCGTGGTGCACATCAACGGCACTCCGATCAAGCGCGATCCGGCGCCGTCCTGGGTCGACGTCGAGGAAGGCGTGCGCGAGCCGGCGGTCAAGCGCTGGAAGGAAACGCTCCCCAACGGTGTGAGCTACTACGTCCTCGACCTGGTCGAGAACGGATTTGCCGACAATACGCAACTCTATACCGTTCCACCCGATCACTATTTCATGATGGGCGACAATCGCGACAACTCTACCGACAGCCGGTTCAGCCAGGTCGGCACGGTGCCGTTCGAAAACATCATCGGGAAGGCGCAGATTATCTTCTTCTCCGTCTATGAAGGGGAACGCGCGTGGGAATTCTGGCGCTGGCCGATTTCGGTGCGCTGGAACAGGTTGTTCACGATCGTCAGATGAGCCGCAAGGCCAAGGACCGCAGCGCCCTCGAGGATCGCATCGGCTACAAGTTCGCCGACAAGAAACTGCTGGATCACGCGCTCACACATATCTCGGCGCTGTCCGGCGGCAACCGCGCCGGCAGCTACCAGCGGCTCGAGTTTCTCGGCGACCACGTACTCGGTCTTGTCATCTCCGACATGCTCTACCGCACATTCCCCAAGGCAAACGAGGGCGAACTGTCACGCCGGCTTGCCGACCTCGTGCGCAAGGAAGCCTGCGCGGAAATCGGCCGCGACATGGAGCTCGGCCCCGCGCTCAAGCTTGGCAGTTCGGAGTCGAGCGCCGGCGGGCGGCTGCGCACCACAATTCTGGCCGATGCCTGCGAGGCGCTGATCGGCGCCACGTTTCTCGACGGCGGCTACGAGGCCGCCGAGTCACTGGTGGAGCGGTTCTGGAAATCGCGGATGTTGAAACCGCTGCGTCCGCTGCGCGACCCCAAGACCATGTTGCAGGAATGGGCGCAGGCGCGCGGGTTGCCAACGCCGACCTATCGCGAGCTGGCGCGCACCGGTCCGCATCACGATCCGGAATTCCGCGTGGCCGTGGCGCTGCCGGACCGGCCGCCCGCCGAGGGGCTGGGCTCCTCCAAGCGCGGTGCCGAGCAGGCTGCCGCCGCCGCCATGCTCGAACGCGTCGGCGTGGTGACGGACAAGCCCGATGGCTGACGCCGGGCCGCCCGACAGCCGCTGCGGTTTCGTCGCCCTGATCGGTGCCCCCAATGCCGGCAAGTCGACGCTGCTCAATGCGCTGGTCGGGGCCAAGATTACCATCGTCTCCCGCAAGGTGCAGACCACGCGCGCGCTGATCCGCGGCATCGCGGTCGAAGGCAGATCGCAGCTCGTCTTCGTCGACACGCCCGGCATCTTCGCGCCGCGCCGCCGGCTCGACCGCGCCATGGTGACCACCGCGTGGAGCGGCGCGCACGACGCCGACCTGGTCGGTTTGCTGATCGACGCCCGCAAGGGGCTCGAGGAGGAATCGGAAGCGATCCTCGGCCGGCTTGCGGAGGTTCGCGTGCCCAGGGTGCTGATCCTCAACAAGGTCGACGTCACCGCCAAGGATGCGTTGCTCGCGCTCACGAAGGCAGCCAACGACAAGATTGCGTTCGAGACGACCTTCAT
>CAZUDR010000210.1:0-4401 GCA_964618715.1 uncultured Undibacter sp.
GTTGGTGAGCGGCGTGATGAAGGACGACATCAGGTAGCCGTGCGCGTAGTGCAGTTCGAGCCAGTCGAAGCCGGCGCGCGCGGCCATCCCGGCTGCACGCACGAACTGATCGCGCACCTCATCCATGTCGGCGCGGGTCATCTCGCGCGGCGCCTGGTTATCGGGACTCCATGGAATGCGCGATGGCCCGATCACTTCCCAGTTGTTGTCGAGGAGCGGCGCGTCGGAGGTCTCCCAGCCGAGCTGGGTGGAGCCCTTGATGCCCGAATGGCCGAGCTGGATGGCGATCTTCGCCCCGGTCTCGGCGTGGACGAAGTCGACCAGCCGCCTCCAGGCGCGCTCGTGGCTGTCGTCATAGAGGCCGGTGCAGCCGGGCGAAATGCGCCCCTGCGCCGAGACGCAGGTCATCTCGGTGAATACCATGCCGGCGCCGCCCTTGGCGCGCTCGGCGTAATGCACGAAATGCCAGTCGTTGGGCAGGCCGTCGATCGCGCGGTACTGTGCCATCGGCGAAACACAGATGCGGTTCGAGAGCTCGACATCGCGCACCTTGAGCGGAACGAACATCGGCGGCCGCGAGACGTTGGGACGGCGCCCGGTTGCGCGCTCCTCGAACCACTTCTCCGCGCCGCCCAGCCACTCCGGATCGCGCTGCCGCAGGTTCTCGTGGCTGATCCGCTGCGAACGCGTGAGCAGCGAATAATTGAACTGCACCGGATCGAGCCCGAAGTAGCGCTCGACGTCCTCGAACCATTCGGTTGAATTGCGCGCGGCGTTCTGCAGCCGCAGCACCTCCAGCCGGCGCTCGTCCTCGTAGCGGCGGAAGGCGGAGGCGAGATCGGGTTCGCTGTGCAGGTAGCCGGCGAGCGCGATGGCGCTTTCCATCGCCAGCTTGCTGCCGGACCCGACCGAGAAATGCGCGGTGGCAGCCGCGTCGCCGAGCAGCACGACGTTGTCGAAGCTCCAGCGCTCGCAGAGCACGCGGTTGAAGTTGAGCCAGGCCGATCCGCGCAGGTGCTTCGCATTGGACATCAGCGCATTGCCGCCGAGATACCTTGCGAAGATCTTCTCGCAGGCGGCGATCGTCTCGTCCGTGGTCATCCGGTCGAAGCCGGCCTTGCGCCAGGTCGCTTCCGAACATTCGACGATGAAGGTCGCGGTGTCGGCGTCGAACTGGTAGGCGTGCGCCCAGATCCAGCCGTGCGGCGTTTCCTCGAAGATGAAGGTAAAAGCGTCGTCGAATTTCTGGTGGGTGCCGAGCCAGATGTATTTGCAGGCCCGCACGTCGATGTCCGGCTTGAAGACGTCGGCATGGGCGGCGCGCACCCGCGAATTGATGCCGTCGGCACCGACGATCAGGTCATAGCCGGACAGCTCCGCCAGGTCCTGCACCTCGGTCTCGAACCGGAGCTCGACGCCGAGGCCGGCGGCGCGCTCCTGCAGGATGTTGAGCAGCCGCTTGCGCGCAATACCGCAGAAGCCATGACCACCGGAGCGCACGACCGCGCCGCGGTAGTGAACCGCGATGTCGTCCCAGTAGGCGAACGACTTGCGGATCGCCTCCGCGCTTTCGGGATCGTTGGCGTGGAGGTTGTCGCGCGTCTCGTCGGAGAGAACGACACCCCATCCGAAGGTGTCATCAGGCCGGTTTCGCTCGAATACGACGACCTCGTGCGCCGGGTCGCGCAGCTTGAGCGAAATTGCGAAGTAAAGTCCGCCGGGACCGCCGCCGAGAACCGCAGCGCGCATGCGCCTACTCCCCTCGTGACCGGAATCCATTATGGTGCCGGACGGAAATTATTTCAAGTATAAAATATATAGGTTTAAATGGATACGGCTGGCACCCGCCCGGCCGGTCCGGGACCGGTGAACGGGAGGGTGGACTTTTGCAGCATCCTGCGGACATTTTGATGCGGGCGGTCCCCTCGATCCGCCAGCCGGTCGCCTGGGGCGGCAGCCACGAAAGGAAGCCTAATGCGGAGTTTCCTGTGCAAGGCTGTTGTCGCGGCCCTGACAATTCACCTGGCCGGTATTGCCTTCGCAACCGATCTTGCCGAAGCGCAATCCGAGCAGCCGCTGCCTGCCGTCATTGTCGCACCCGTCGTGGTGCGGCCGGTCGCGGCGTCAGCGGAATTCATCGGACAAACGGAAGCATTCCGGAAAGTGGATATCAGGGCGCGCGTGACCGGAACGCTCCTGTCCCGGGAGTTTACCGAGGGCAGCGACGTCAGCGCGGGAGACCTTCTCTACAAGATAGACGAAGCCGAATATGTGGCGCAGCGCGATGCCGCCGCCGCCAAGGTCCAGCGCGCGGAAGCAACCATTCGCGAAGCCGAACGTCAGTACAAGCGCTATGAGACGCTGGAGGCCCGCGGCTCGGCCAGCACTGCGGCGCTCGACGAAGCGACCGCCAAGGCCGGGGAAGCGCGCGCCGACCTCGCCGCGGCGAACGCGGAGCTGGAGCGGGCTGAGATCAATCTCGGCTATACCAAAATTTCATCCCCCATCGACGGACGCATCGGGCGCAGCGCAATTGACGTCGGGAATCTGGTCGGAGCGGACAGCGGCGTGCTGGCGACGGTCGTGACCCTCGATCCCATCCGCGTGGTATTCACTGTGTCCGAACGCGAGTATCTCCAGTATCGACAGCGCACCGCAGCCGGCGACGCCGAGCCCGTCGCACCGAAAATCCGTCTGGCCGACGGGTCGCAGTATTCGGTGACCGGAAAGATCGACTTTGTCGACAACCGGGTCGATCCGGACACGGGCACGCTGCGGCTCCGCGCCGTCTTCCGCAATCCGGACCGGCTGATCCTTCCTGGCCAGTTCGTCAACATCGTCCTGGTCAGCGAGAAACCGCAGGACCGCATCGTGGTGCCGCTTGCCGCCGTGCAGCAGAACCAGGCGGGATCGTTCGTCCTGGTCGTGGATGGAGATGGCACCGTATCGTCGCGGACGATCAAGACCGGGACGGTGCAGGGCCGCGACATTGTCGTCACCGAAGGGCTCACCGAAGGCGAGCAGATTATCGTCGAGGGTATCCAGAAGACCCGACCCGGCGCCAAGGTAAAGCCGGTACCGGCCGGCGGGTAACGTGCGGACGCCTCGCAGGGAAGCTGGCAAATGTTCAGTGCATTCTTCATTGACCGGCCGAAATTCGCATTCGTCATCGCGATCGTGACCGTGCTCGCCGGCACGCTGGCGCTGATCAATTTGCCGGTTGCCGAATTTCCCGAGCTGTCACCGCCGCAGGTCAAAGTGACCGCGTCATATCCGGGCGCCAGCGCCCAGGTGGTCGAGGAGACAGTAGCGACCATCATCGAGTCCGAAGTCAACGGCGTTGAAGGCATGACAAGCATGTCGTCCACGAGCGCCAATGACGGCACCTATTCGCTCGCGGTGAGGTTCGAGATCGGCGTCGACGGCGATCAGGCGCAGGTCAACGTACAAAACCGCGTGGCGCTGGCCACGCCGCGCCTGCCCGAGGAAGTCAGGCGGCAGGGTGTATCGGTGAAGAAGCAGTCGACCAGCATGCTTCTGGTCATCTCCCTGTTCTCGCCGAACGAGACTTACGACGATATCTTTCTGACCAACTACGCGGCCATCAATCTGCGCGACACGCTGGCGCGCGTGAGCGGCGTTGCCAGCGTCGACATTCTGGGTGCGCGCGACTATTCCATGCGCGTCTGGCTCAAGCCCGACCGGCTCACCAGCCTGGGGTTGATGGCGAGCGACGTCATCTCCGCCATCCGCGACCAGAACCAGCAGGTTCCTGCCGGCGCCGTGGGTCAGCAGCCGGCTCCGCCGGATACCCAATTCCAGAACACGATGCAGGCCAACGGTCGCCTCACCGACGTTTCGGAATTTCGCAACATTGTCATTCGCGCCAAGCAGGACGGCTCGGTCGTCCGCCTGTCCGATGTTGCACGCATCGAGCTTGGTTCGGCGAATTATGGCTGGTTCGGACGGCTGAATGGCAAGGCTGCAGCCGTGCTCGCAGTCTATCAATTACCCGATGCCAATGCGCTCGATGTCGCAGACCGGATCAAGGCCGAGATGGAACGGCTGGCGCCGCGGTTCCCGGCCGATCTCGCTTACAAGGTGACCTACGACACCACGCTCTACGTCGAAACGTCGATGCGCGAGGTCCTGATCACCCTGCTTCAGGCGCTCGCGCTTGTCGTTTTCGTCGTGTTCATATTCCTGCAGGACTGGCGGGCGACCGTGGTGCCCGCTATTGCTATTCCCGTTTCGCTGATCGGGACCTTTGCCGCCCTGGCCGCGCTGGGCTTCACAATCAACACGGTGTCGCTGTCCGGCCTGATCCTCGCAATTGGTGTCGTGGTCGACGACGCCATCGTCGTGGTGGAAAACGTCCAGCGCCATATGGCGGACGGGCTG
>CAZUDR010000210.1:4411-6248 GCA_964618715.1 uncultured Undibacter sp.
GCGCGGGACGCCACACGCAAGGCGATGGAAGAGGTCTCGGCACCGGTCGTGGCGACGACTCTGGTTCTCCTGGCGGTTTTCATTCCCGTCGCATTTACGCCCGGACTGACCGGGCGGCTGTTCGAGCAGTTCGCCGTCACCATCGCGGTGTCGGTGACCCTGTCCTCGATCAACGCGCTGACGCTCAGCCCCGCCCTGTGCGCCAGCATCCTGCGGCCGCCGAAACCGGTTCAACGCGGACCGCTCGCCTGGTTTGAAGGCATGTTGGACAAGACCCGCAACGGGTATTCCTGGTTGATCTACCGGCTGATCCGCATGACGGCCGTGTGCATGCTTGTCTTTGCAGGGGTTGTCGTTGCCACCGGCTTGCTTGGCAGGGCGATCCCGACCGGGTTCATCCCCAACGAGGACCGTGGCGGATTCTTCGTGGATATACGCCTGCCGGATGCGGCGTCCCTCGGTCGAACCGAGGTCCTGCTCAAGCAGGCTGAACAGATCGTCCGCGAGGCGCCGGGGGTGGAAGACGTCGTCTCGGTCGGCGGCTACAGCCTTTTGTCCGGGGCCGTGATCCCGAACGGCGCGCTGATGATCGTCGTGCTGAAGCCGTGGGATGAACGAAAGACTCCGGACCTCAGCCTTGAAGGCATCCTGAAACACGTTACGCCCGAATTGCTTGCAATTCCGGGGGCAACCATCATTCCCTTCACGCCGCCCCCGATCAGCGGACTGGGCTCGACCGGCGGGTTCGAGTTCGTGTTGCAGGATACGCAGGGACGCCCGCCGAGCGATCTGGCGGCAGCATTGGGCGGCGCCGTCGTCGCGGCAAACGAGCGCCCGGAACTCACGCGGGTCTTTTCAAGCTTCCGTGCCAACACGCCCCAGCTCTTCGTCGACTTCAACCGCGAACTCGCCAAATCGAAGGGCGTTTCGGTCTCGGACGCGTTTCTGTCCCTGAGCGCCAATTTCGGTACGTTTTATGTCAACGACTTCAACAAGTTCGGGCGGGTCTACCGGGTCCTGGTGCAGGCCGAGGGCGACCGTCGCGCCACGCCGGACGACATCGGACGTATCTTTGTCAGAAGCCAGACCGGCAGCATGGTGCCGCTGAGAACGATTGCCACAGTCCGCCCCGTCCAGGGGCCCGAGAGCATCGAGCGCTTCAACATTTTCCGCTCGGCCGTCATCAATGGCGAGCCTGCCGCCGGCTTCAGTTCGGGGCAGGCCATTCAGGCCATGCAGGAGATGGCGCGAGAAACCCTGCCGGAGGGTTACACCTACGAATGGACCGGTCTGGCACTTGAGGAGATCAAGGCGGGGGCAGCCGGCAGCCTCATCTTCGTTCTGTCGATCGTGTTCGCCTATCTGTTTCTGGTCGCACAGTATGAAAGCTGGGTCATCCCCTTCCCTGTCATGCTGTCGGTCGTGTTCGCGATGCTGGGCGCGCTGTTCCTGATTTCGATATCCGGCCTTGCCCTGAATATCTACGCGCAGGTGGGCATCGTCCTGCTCATCGGCCTCGCCGCGAAAAATGCGATTCTGATCGTCGAATTTGCCAAGCAGCTCAGGGAAGGCGGGTCGCCCATCCTCGACGCGGCGGCCGATGCGGCCAGACTGCGCTTTCGTGCGGTGCTGATGACGGCGCTGTCGTTCATTCTCGGCGTGATTCCGCTCGTCGTCGCGACCGGTGCCGGCGCCGCCAGTCGCGTCTCGGTTGGCATGACTGTGTTTGGCGGCATGCTGGCCGCAACCCTTCTGGGTGTCGTCTTTATCCCGGTGCTCTACGTGGTTTTCCAGCGCATGCGGGAATGGCGGAAAGGTGGCGAACAAAAGCTCCGGC
>CAZUDR010000211.1:0-6220 GCA_964618715.1 uncultured Undibacter sp.
TTCCCGATGCGGTGAGGGCGGCCAGCGGCGTGACCCCGGATTTGCCGGAATGGCTGGCCGATCTGCCGAGGCGCAAGGAGCGGGTCAGCGTGCTGCCGGCCGAGCAGGCGGCAGTCGAGAGGTTCATCGAACAGGCGTCGCGTGCGGCGCGTGAAGGAGCAGTGGCATGAACGTGCAGGTAACCCGCCTTCCCTCCGGCATTGCGGTGGTCACCGACCAGATGCCGCACCTGAAGACCGCTGCACTCGGTGTCTGGGTCGGCTCCGGCAGCCGCGACGAGCAGGCCGACGAGCACGGCATTTCGCACCTGCTGGAACACATGGCCTTCAAGGGAACGCACCGGCGCACGGCGCGCCAGATCGCCGAGGAGATCGAAGCGGTCGGCGGTGATCTCAATGCCGGAACGAGCGTCGAGACCACCGCCTACTACGCGCGCGTCCTGCAGGAGGACGTGACGCTCGCGCTCGACGTGCTGTCCGATATCCTGTCGGATCCGGTTTTCGATCCGGCCGAGCTGCACCGCGAGCAGAATGTGATTGTGCAGGAGATCGGTGCCACCGAAGATACCCCTGACGACCTGGTGTTCGACCGGCTGCAGGAAGTCGCCTTTCCGAAGCAGGCCGTCGGCCGGTCCATTCTCGGCACGCCGGACACCGTGCGTTCGTTCAACCCGGAGCGGCTGCGCGGGTACCTCACGCGCAACTATCGCGCGCCCGATATGATCGTTGCCGCCGCCGGGGCTGTGGAGCACGAGCGCGTCGTTGCCGAAGTGCAGGAGCGCTTTGCCAGGTTCACCGGCCCCGCCGCGCCCGTCCCCGAAAAGGCGCACTTTGCCGGCGGCACCCGCGTCGAGCCGCGCGACCTCGAGCAGGTGCATATCGCGCTGGCGCTGGAGGGTCTGCCCACCGGCGACGAACAGCTCTACAGCCTGCAGGTCTTCACCGGCGCACTCGGCGGCGGCATGTCATCGCGCCTGTTCCAGGAAGTGCGCGAAGTCCGGGGGCTCTGTTACACGATCAACGCGTTTCACATGCCCTATTCCGACACCGGATTGTTCGCGCTTTATGCCGGCACGGACCAGGCCGACGCGCCGGAACTGATGCGGGTCGTTACCGACCAGATCGGCGGCGCCACGGAGAGCCTCAGCGAGACGGAAGTCGCCCGCACCAAGGCGCAGATGAAGGCCAGCCTGCTGATGGTGCTGGAAAGCTCGGAGGCCCGTATCAGCCAGTTGGCGCGACACATGCTGGCCTACGGCCGCCCGGTTCCGCTGGACGAGATCGTCGCCAGGATCGACGCCGTGACAGTCGACAGTGCACGCGCCGCCGGCCGTGCGCTGGTCGCCCGCAGCCGGCCGGCGATCGCAGCGCTTGGCCCCGGCACCGGGCTTGAAAGCACCGCGGCAATCGCGGAAAGTCTCGTGCGCCGCGCTGCGTAACCGCAGGCGCGGGGGCCAAGAAACCGCCCATGGCGTTCTTCCGCAGCGTCAGTCTCAACGACAACGAACCGGCCATTACCGGCCCCGGAGTCATGCTGCGCGCGCCGCTGGCCGGCGACTACACGGAATGGGCAGGCCTGCGCGAGCGAAGTCGTACCTTTCTCACGCCGTGGGAGCCGACCTGGCCGGCCGACGATCTCACGCGTGCCGCCTTCCGGCGTCGCATCAAGCGCTACGCCGAGGACCAGCGCAACGACCTCGCCTATGCCTTCCTCATCTTCCGCGGCAGCGACAATGCCCTTGTCGGCGGGCTGACGCTTGCCAATATCCGCCGTGGCGTCGCGCAGGCCGGCTCGATCGGTTACTGGGTCGGCGCGCCGTTCGCCCGCCAGGGCTATATGACCGCGGCGCTGCGCGCGCTCATTCCGTTCAGCTTCGGGACCCTGCGCCTGCACCGGCTGGAGGCGGCCTGCATTCCGGCCAACGCGGCTTCCGTCGGCCTGCTCGAGAAGACCGGCTTCAGGCGCGAGGGCTATGCCCGTCAGTACCTGTGCATCAACGGCATCTGGCAGGACCATCTGCTTTATGCGCGCTTGAGGGACGATACAGATTGATATGTTTCGTGCCTTGGGCTTGCCACCACCGGTTTGCTATAAATATGGGCAAGGGCGCACCGACAAGAAGATGGTTGGGTACATGCGAGGGGACGGGAGCGGAAAATTGCGTGCACTGCCCGGCGTGACGGTTCTGCTGGGCCTCGCGCTGGCCCTGGGCGCCTGCGGCAGCAGTGGTGGCCTTGGCAGCACGGACATCCTGGGCTCGTTCTCGGCGGGGGACGCCGGCGAAAAGCGTGCCGGCGCCAACGGCGAACTGGCCAGAATCGCAGGTAACGACACCCCGTGTCCCGACATGCAGATCCGCAGCGGGGCATCCACATTGATCGTCAGCAGCAAGCCGGGGGAGGGGACGCCGAGCCCGCTCGACGTGCGTTATCAGGGCACCATCGTTCGTCTGGCGCGGGAATGCCGGCTCAATGCCGGCCTGCTCACCATCAAGGTCGGCATCGAGGGCCGCATCGTCACCGGTCCGGCCGGTGTTCCCGGCACCGTGAACGTACCCCTGCGCATCGCCGTGGTGGAAGACGCCGTGCGGCCGAAGACGATCGTTTCGCGCCTGGCCAATATTCCGGTCACCGTGAACAGTGCGGTTGATAGTGTCACCTTCACGCATGTCGATCCCGATGTCGCATTCCCGGCGCCAAATCCGCTCAGCCAGGTCGATCTCTATGTGATCTATGTCGGATTTGATCCGATGGCCGGTCAGCAGCAAAAGGCCCCGACGCGAAGGCGCCGGACCTGACCCGCGGTCGGTCACCGGCTACCAGCCGCGCAGCTCGATGACCGCGCCCGGCAGCGCCCGCATGTCGGTGATCACGCGGTGTGCGCCGGACAGACGCAGGTTCCGGTCGAGGTGACTGCCGGCGTGGCTGCCGCCGGCAAAGCCGATCACCATCATGCCGGCCGCGACACCGGCGGCGACGCCGACCGGCGAATCCTCCACGACAATGCAACTGGCCGGCTCGACGTGCATCTTGCGCGCCACGTGCAGGAACAGGTCCGGGGCCGGCTTGCTGTTGCGGACATCGTTCCCGGAATAAAGATACGGCTCGAAGTGGCGGATCAGGTCGGTCGTCTCCAGCGCGACCTGGATGCGGTCGAGAGGTGAGACGGAGGCCACGCATTTCGGCCCGCGCAGCCATGACAGGGCCCGGTCGACATGCGCGGTCGCGCGCAACTCGGCGCGGAAGCGGCGCAGGATCGCGTGGGTGACCTTCGCGGCGAAATCCTTGGGCAGCTTGCGTCCGGCCGCAATCTCCACCTCGGCGAACATGTCCGCGGGGCGACGGCCGGTGAAATAGCGCGCGACGACATCCGGCGTCAGTGCGAAGCCGGCGCGCATGAACTCCTGGGATACGACAGAGGTTGCCAACGGCTCGCTGTCGACAAGGACGCCGTTGCAATCGAAGATGACCACAGGGTCCTCCGATGCTTCGGCCGGCTACGCAGGCCGTTCACAGACTGTGCGGAACGAATCAGACGCGAGGATAGAGCCGGCCGAGTCGGGAGCAAGGCGATATTGCGTACCGCGGCAAAGCGTCCGGTGCCGCACCGACGACTCATGGCGGAACCGGGCCATGAAACCGGCAGCAGGAGTGTCGTCAGTGCGCCATTGCCGCGGTGCCGCCGGCGGAAGCGGGTCGCTAATGGAACAGGCGGCAGCGAACTCCTGCCGGCCGGCGGGGCGGCAGCAAATGGAACGACACACGGCGACGTGATGCCGTTACCTGCCGCCGGCGGCCGGCAGCAGATGCAAAAACACGCGGCGACGTCACGCCGTTGCACCCCCCGCATTGGCAGGGGGCGGGCATCAAGTGGATCAGGAACAATATGATGGTGTGACGCGGTGGCCGCGCCGGCGGCGGAAGGCAACCAATCGAAAGGAAACGGCGGCGTGACCCGGTGACCGTGCCGGCGGCGGCGGGGCACCAGACGGGAACAGGAAACGGAGGCGTGACGCCGCTGCCGTGCCGGCGGGCGAGGGCAACGGAGGAAACGACGACGCGCTGCGGTCGCCGTACCGGTGGGCGCAGCGGGCGGTAACAGGTGACCGCTAGTTCAGCTTCTTGCGCACGTCCTCGATGCCCCTGGCCACCAGTTCGCCGGCCAGCTTGCCGCGCGTCTCGGCGCTGAGGATCTTCTCGGCGGCGGCGACGGCGGCGTCGGCGGCGGCGGCACGAACATCGGCGGCCGCCTGCGCCTCCGCCTGCGCGATCTTCGCCTGCGCCATCTCGGTGCGCCGCGCCACGAACTCTTCGACCTTGCTTTTGGCTTCGGCGGCGAGCCGCTCGGCCTCGGCATTGGCGCCGGCGATGATCTCCTGCGCCTCGCTCTCCGCTTCCTGCCGCTTGCGCTGGTACTCGGCGAGCAGTGCGGCTGCGTCGTCCTTCAGCTTGCGCGCCTCGTCGAGCTCCGCCTTGATGCGCTCGGCGCGATCATCGAGCGACTTGCCGACCATGCGGTGCACGCCGAGATAGCCGAGCAGGCCGAGGAATACGATGAAGCCCAGCGCGACCCAGAATTCAGCGGTCATCAGCATGATGATGTTCCCCGGGGCTCAGCGCTTGAGTGCGGCGGCGACCGCCTCGGCGACCGCCTTTTCACTGGGCGCCGTGCCGATCAGCTGCTCGACGATTGCCGCGGCGGCGTCCTCGGCGATCCCGCGCACATTGCCCATCGCCGCATCCTTGGTGGCGGCAATGGTCTTCTCCGCTTCCGCCAGCTTGGCATTCAGCGCTTCCTCGGTCTTCTTGCGCGTGGCATCGGCCTCGGCGGCGGCCTTTTCGCGGGTCTCGCCGGCGATGGCCTGCGCACGGCTGCGCGCGTCCGCCAGCGCCTTCTCGTACGCAGCAACCGCCTCGTCCGACCGATCCTTCAGCCGGCCCGCCTCGGCGATGTCATCGTCGATACTTTTCTGCCGGTTCTCGATGACGCGCGCGACCTGCGGCAACGCCCATTTCGCCATGAGCGCGTAGAGCAGGACGAAGGCGATGACGAGCCAGAACAGCTGCGAGGCAAAGGTCTCCGCGTCGAACGGCGGAAAGCCGCCGCCGTGCTCGCTCGCGGGGATGTGCTCGGTGCTTGTGGTGTGTGCGGGCTCTGCCATGAAGACCTGCTCCGGCGCCGGCGGCGCGTGTGCGTATGCCGCCTAGAGCGCGAACAGAAGCAGGAGCGCGATCAGCAGCGAGAAGATGCCGAGCGCCTCGGTGATGGCGAAGCCGAAGATCAGGTTGCCGAACTGGCCCTGCGCGGCCGACGGATTGCGGATGGCGGCGGCCAGGTAGTTGCCGAAGATGATGCCGACGCCGATGCCGGCGCCGCCCATACCGATCGCCGCGATGCCCGCGCCGATGTACTTCGCTGCCACTGGATCCATGAGATGAGCTCCTTCTGATTTTGCGTGCCGGGCCGTCAGTGGCCCGGATGAATCGCATCGTTGAGATAGATACAAGTGAGGATCGCGAACACGTAAGCCTGCAGGAACGCCACCAGCAGCTCGAGCGCGGTGAGCGCCACGATCATGGCGAACGGCAGCACGCCGCCGATCCAGCCGATCGCGCCGAGCGCGCCGCCCAGCAGGATGATGAAGCCGGCGAACACCTTGAGCGCGATGTGGCCGGCCAGCATGTTGGCGAACAGACGAACGCTGTGCGAGATCGGCCGCGAGATGAAGGACAGGATCTCGATCGCGACGATCATCGGCAGGATGTAGATCGGCACGCCCTTCGGCACGAACAGGTTGAAGAAGTGCAGGCCGTGGCGGATCAGGCCGTAGATCAGCACGGTGAAGAACACCATCAGCGCCAGCGAGGCTGTGATGATGACGTGGCTGGTGACGGTGAAGCCGAGCGGGATCAGCCCGAGCATGTTCAGGATCAGCACGAACGTGAAGATCGTGAACACGTAGGGGAAGAACCGCATGCCCTCGTGTCCGGCGGTCGAGCGCAGCATGTCGGCGACGAACTCGTAGGTGAGCTCGGCGGCCGATTGCAGGCGCGTCGGAACCGCCCGGCCGCCGGCGGGTCGGTCGACAGATCTACCAGCTTCACAGCCTGATCGTAGGCCACGGTGGCCACCAGGCGGCCGTCCGTGCTCATGGCTACACCGGCAATGGTGTCCTCGTGCAGGGCGATCGCCCGGGCGTCGCCCGATGGCAGCTCGACGA
>CAZUDR010000212.1:0-6209 GCA_964618715.1 uncultured Undibacter sp.
AGACCAGCGCTTTACTTCAATCGTCCTTGGCCGGCCTGGTGGTACCAGCAGGGGGCCTGCACCCGATCCCATCCCGAACTCGGCCGTTAAACTCCCTTGCGCCGATGGTACTTAGCCTCAAGGCTTGGAAGAGTAGGTCGCTGCCAGGCCTGCCAAGGACGTGTTCTCCTCCTCACGATGACCGTTTTTGCGAAGCGACCGGATTCGCAGCAAGAAAAACGGCCGCCAGAAATGGCGGCCGTTTTGTTTGTGGAGCTGCCCTCCGCAAACGGGGCCGCCGCGGATTCGCCTCCGCGGCGGCTTTTTTTGCTGGTGCCGACGATTTTAGTTGGTGCCGACGGTCACGCCGCCTGCGCCACCGGGCGGCCGTTGTGCACGACCTTGAGGTTCGGCTCGGTCGGCGTCTTGCTGGCCGCGTGCAGGTAGCAGGTGCGCGCCGCCACCATCAGCAGCTTGAGATGCGTCTCCTCGGGCGCCTCGCCGTTGAGGAACAGATGCGTGTCGATCGGTTCCGCCACCGCCTCGTCGCCGCCCCGGAAAGGCGTGAACTGCACCAGCCGCACGCCGCGGATCGCCAGCTTCATGTTCTCGATGTAGCGCGCGAGCTGGGTCATGTAGCAGAACGAGATGCCGGCCGCGAAAAGCGCCAGTCCGGACGGCGCCTGATCCCCGCCGCCCGCGTCGCCGAGCAGGCGAAAGTGGCTGGCGCCCGGCATGCCGAGCCAGGTGTCGACGTCGACGATGCCGTCGGCCAGCATGCGACCTTCGCCGAAGATGTTGCGCAACTGCTTGCCGGTGATGGTCGCCTGGGCGGGCGCCGACTGACCCTCCTCGCTGATCCCCGGTTTGACGATCAGGTCGCCGCGTCCGTCCGGATCGAGCGGCCGTGGCGCGCTCGCATAGGTCCGGTAGGGATCGCTGGCATCGGGCGCGGCCGAATTTTCCGCACCCTCGACCTGGCGGCGACGGCCGTTGATGTAGAGTGCGAAGCTGTTGTCGGTGAGCGACTGTCGCAGGAATGCAATTGCCGGTGACGCCTTCATCGCGGCACGCACCAGAGCCTCGATGTCACCGGTGCCGGCCGGACTGTCGATGCGCACCTCGATATCGGGAATTTCGGCGTGACCTTCGCCGGTTCCGTGGATGAACGAGCCGGTCAGCCAGTAGTGATTGACCACTGCCAGCGACAGCCCGTCCACCGCGATGCCGCGGGCACCGGCAAGACGGCGGATCTGCTGCGCGAGGTCGATCTGGATGCCGGCGTTGAAAAAGCCGAGCGGAAACGGCGCCTGGTCGGTACCCTTGAGATGCTTGCCTTCGTCGGAGGTGAGCCGCCAGGCGCTTGCCTTTGCGCCGTCGGTGGCGACGGCTTCCTTCTGGTGGCCAGCCATTTGCCGGGCTTCGACCGTGATGACATCCCGGCCGCCATTGAGGAGCGGCGACGGGCTGCCCTGGCGCAGCCTGAAGGCCAGTGGATCGCCGTGCTTGTCGATGGTGTCGGTGAGTGTCGGATCCATGATGGGACGCTTCCGTTTGTTTGCGGGCGTTGATCGTCAGGTGCCAGCCAGTCTAGCGGTCCGGTCATGATGTTCCAGACCGGATGCGGCGGAACCTGATCGCAAATGCGTTATTCGAAATGGAGAAAATCTGGTCGCGCGGCCCTTGTGCGCTTCGCGCTAGACGTCTTTTTTTGTTCGCCGCGCCGTCCATAACGCGTCGACGCGGCGGCGGAACGCTTTGGGCTTTTCGGCGAACAGCCGGCCGGCAAGCCGCGCCGCGTTCTTCAGGTGTGCTGCGCGGCGCGCCGCAATCACCGGCGCGAGACGCGATCGCCAGGGCGCCAGCGGCTGATGTGGCGCGGACATCTCGGCAAGCACGGCAAGGTCCTGGCAGGCGCCAAGCTGGTTGCGCAGCCGTTGCGCCTCGTGCGTCCAGACCTGGCCAAGCCGGGGCCACAACGGTTCGATCAGATCCATCTGGTGGCGGTGTTCGACCACGCGGCGGCGCAGGTCGTGCAAACTCTCGGCATCCGCTTCGGCCCATTCTTCGGGGATCAGCTGGCGCGCGCGCCGGTAGGTGACGGTCAGGCCCTCGGCGACGGTGCCGAAGTCGATGGTTTTCAGCGGCCAGCGTTCGAGCGAGAGCGTGGCGTAGTCGAGGTAGCGGGAGATCCGCTTGCGCATCACATCGGTAAAGCTGGTCGTTTCGGCCGCGTCGCGGATCTCGGTCAGCCGTCGCCGGATGGTCTCGATGGAGGTCGGCGAGATGGGGCCGTCCGCCTTGCGCAGATCGCCGAGCGCGTCGAGCGCCGACTGGGCGTCGCGGGCACCCGCCAGCGCGCGCATCAGTTCGCGTGCCTCGCTGCGCATCTGGTCGGCCGGTTCCCCGAGCGGGCGCTCGAGCAGCCGCAAAAGGGCGCGCCAGCGCTTGAGCGCCTTGCGCAGATCGTGCACCGCGACCGGGTCGGTGAGTTCGGGATCGGTGAGGGCCTTGCGGGCCTCGGCTATGATGGAGAGCGCGGCGGCCGCGAGGCCGTCGCCGAAACCCCTGCTGTCCTGGCTGGCTCCCCCCGCCATTCCGGCTTCTTGTCGCGGTTTCGTGACGGGTTGATGAAAACTCTCTGACTCCACTCTTCCCATCCCGGCTCGCTGTTGCTAAATAGCCGTCGAAATTCGCAGGACCCTGCGGTCCAGCGTGTCGTTTTTGCCCAGAATCGGGGCGATTATGGCCGGCCGGTCCCAGCACCACCGGGCGGCCGCGCACAGACTAAATCGGATTGCGGCGCCGGCAAAGGCGGAATGCCGCGAACCGCAAGAATCACCACCGGCGTCGAACTGACGCGGAGTGGTAAAATTTGACGCGGGGTGGAGCAGCCCGGTAGCTCGTCAGGCTCATAACCTGAAGGTCGTAGGTTCAAATCCTACCCCCGCAACCAGATAACGCCGCCAGGCCACAAACCTGGCGGCGTTTCTGTTTGTTCGCCGGCGAGAGGGCGCGACGTTTCCCCCGGGTCCGCCGCACATCATCATCGTTCTCCGCGAACCCCGGACACTTGCGGTGGAGTTGGACCCTGGTCCTGCCTGCCCAACAAATGCCAAATGCAGTTCCTGTATAGGACCTTGGTCCAACAAGATCCCGTCGCCACGCTCGTGAACCTTCTGCCGAATCTGACCGCGTCTTGACGGCCTTCAGTCCGGTCGCGGTCGCTACGGCAAATGCCGATTTGAGCGCCGAAAATTGCGGTGGCGCCGGAATTGCCGAGATGCTGTAATGGTTTGCAGCAGGGGGACCACAGAATCCGGGATAAATGAATGCGAGGACTGGGCATGAATCGGAATTGGCTGCTGGTTGCGTTCGTATTGATGTTGTTTGGTCTGCCGGGGCATGCGCAGACCACGTCCGAAATGGACATGATGGCGCTGCAGGATCAGCCGGGATACGTCCCCGATCCGAGCGAGGAGCAGCTCGACGTCGTGTTCCAGCGGCAGCCGGTATTCTTCCGCACGAACGAAAAGCCGGGAACGATCGTCGTCAGTACGTCGGACCGTTTTCTTTATGTGGTTCAAGGCAACAACCGCGCCATCCGTTACGGCGTCGGTGTCGGCCGCGACGGATTTCAGTGGTCGGGTATCCACCGCATCTCGCGCAAGTCCGAATGGCCCGACTGGAGGCCGCCGGCCGAGATGATCCAGCGGCAGCCTTATCTGCCGCGCTTCATGGCAGGCGGACCCGGAAACCCGTTGGGTGCCCGCGCGCTCTATATCGGCAGTACGGTGTATCGCATCCACGGCACCAACCAGCCGCAGACGATCGGCCACGCGGTGTCGTCGGGATGTTTCCGCCTGACCAACCCGGACGTCATCAATCTGTATGAGCGCGTGCCGGTTGGTACCAAGGTCGTCGTCCTGCACGCACCGAAACTCTAGCCGCTCACAGAGGCGCCGAAGATCGAATCTGCATGTCGGAACGGCCTCAAACCCCGATATTCCGCACGAAATTAATGGTTTGTGGGACGGTGGCGGAATCCGGTATGCTCCACCGGTCTGTTTATGTGTGGTCCACGCAATGAGACCGATAATTGTCGTCGGGGTAATTGTCGCGTTGCCGGTGTTGGCGTCCTGCACATCGTCCGGCCAGCTTGAGCAGAAGCCGGAAGCCAGTGCGGTCATTCCGTCAACGATTCCGACCGAAAAGCTGGTCGGAAGCTGGGGTCTGGGGGCCTATCACCAGGAAGGAGCCCGGGCACGCACCGAGACGGCTGCGCGGCGCGGCTGCAACAATCCCTACAAGATTGCACCGGGTCCGAGTGGCGGAGTGATGATGCATCTCGCCGACGCAAGGCAGCCGTCAGAACTTCGCCTCAAGGGCAGTCCGGACGGCAAGAATTACATTGGACCGGAGGGTCCCATCGGTGAATCCGACCGCGAGGTCACGATTGACGGAAACGTCATGGTGATGCGCTGGCTCGATCCGGAAGTCGCCAAGCGCTACGGCACAATGGTTTACGTTCGCTGCGCCTGACGGCGTCATGTTGTTTCGCCCGCGGCCAGGCCGGCCACCGCCAGTTCTGCCAGCCATGATGTTTGCTCAGGGAGCGGCGTTCCAGTTTTCGGTCTGCGTGCGCACGAACTGGCTGCGCAGATGCTCACCCGACGTGGTCGGGCGACTACACAATCTCGGTTTACATGATGCGGTCGGCGGCGCGTCGAAACGAACGCTCCGACTACACCCTGGACATTTCGGTTTCGGCGCTGGACGACGCAGCGCCCGGTTCGCCAGGCCGCGACGCACGCGTTCCGGGCATGAACTTCAATGCGACCGGAAACATTCCCTGTGCACGCCGCACCGGACAGCCGATGGGTTCCTGCCGTTTCGGCGTGGTCCGGAAGGGAGAGGGAAACGGCACGATAACGGTATTCTGGCCCGACGGCGGCAACCGGGTCATCGTCTTCGAGAACGGCACGCCTGCCTATTTCGACAAGTCGGAGGCTGACGGCACGGTTCGCATGACCGTCGGCCGCAACGCCGATCTCTTCATGGTGACGATCGGGCAACAGCGGTTCGAGATTCCGGAGGCAGCAATCACCGGGGGCTGAGCGACAGGCGCCTGATCGTGATGAAACGCATTCACCTGCATTGTGCCTGGATCTCTTCAAGAGGCAGACGAAATGCTTGACAGGATTTTTTCATCGCTCTCCCGTCGCCAGCTTCCGGAGAAGATGCATTCCGGCCAATTCTGTCGACAACCGATCTGCCGCTTGCACCCGATAGGCAGAGCGGCAAGGATATTGTCATCGTAACGACCGCAACCAGTTGAATTGATTGCGAGCCGATCATGGACGACCGGTAATGCCGGGCCCGGCGGACCGCGTTGGCCGACCTTTCAGGGCCCGCTCGTGATCGCTGCGCAAGTTATTGCTTCGCGCGATCGACCCTGCATTCGCGCTTGCACCATGTGGCTTCGTGTGCGTCCAAAATGGCATTGCACGGTTTACGTGTATGTGGTTATCTAAAATTGTGCTTTGCTCCCCGTGGGTAAGGCCTTACGTCATCTGATCTGAACGACCACAAAAAAACGAAAACTCATCGGCGGGTCGATGCGCCCGCCGTTCCGAGGAGCGCCTGAGGGAGGTTAAGTCTATGGGAACGTCCAAACCGCTCGTGCGGCTTGCCGCTGCCTTTGTCGGCGGCCTGTTCGCATTATCTTCGGTGCCTGCAGCCCAGGCATGGGAACCGCAGAAGCCGATCGAATTCGTTATCATGGCCGGACAGGGCGGCGGCGCCGACCGCCTGGCCCGTTTCATCCAGAGCATTGTTGAAAAGAACAAGTTCGCCAAAGTACCGCTCATTCCGATCAACAAGGGTGGCGGTTCGGGTGCGGAAGCACTGCGCTATCTGAAGGACAAGAAGGGCGATCCCCATGTCATCATGGCGACGCTCAACAGCTACTACACCACGCCGCTTCGCAATCCGGGCATGGGCGTGAACATCGAAGAGTACACGCCGATCGCGCGGCTCGCCGAAGACACTTTCGTGCTTTGGGTGAATGCCGACTCCCCGATCAAAACGGTCGACGACTACGTCAAGATGGTCAAGGACAAGGGCAACACCTGGAAGATGGGTGGCACCGGTACCGGTCAGGAAGACTCGCTGGTCACCGCCATGCTCGAGAAGGCCTATGGCCTGAAGATGACCTATGTGCCGTTCAA
>CAZUDR010000213.1:0-6198 GCA_964618715.1 uncultured Undibacter sp.
CCCTCCGGGACCGGCGCCGCGATCAGCCGTCCCGGTTTGTGGCCGAAGGCAATGGCCGCCAGTTCCTCGATGCGTGCCAGGGCGATGATGATCAGCGGGATCAGCAGCACGGTGCCGAGCGCCAGCGAGATGCCGGTGCCGACCACGAAGTAGTGGCCGTGCCAGTAGGCGAAGACAGCGGCCGACCAGGCGCCGACCACATTGGCGGCTGCGGCCAGCATGGTGGCCTGGCCGAGCGTGACGGCGCTCATTGAAATCAGCGGGAGCGAAAGCAGCAGCCCGACGAGGATGGCGATGCCGGCCAGCCGCCAGTGTTCGGGGTTGCTGATCGTCCCGGTCCACCCGAATTTCATTTCGCGCGATGCGTCGAGCATGCCCCAGTACGGGCCGACGCCGCCTTCGAAGGTCTTCCACGGCTGGTCGATCGCCTCGACGATGTTGTAATCGATGCCGTATGCCCTGGCGCGCGAGGCAAAATCGCGCAGCACCAGCGCCTGCTCGGCGCGGCCGGGCTCGGCGCTTTTCAGATTGTAGCCGGCACTCGGCCAGCCAAACTCGGCGATGACGACGCGCTTGCCCGGATAGGTGCGGCGCAGCTTGTCGTAGATCAGGATTGCCTGGTTGACGGCCTGTTCGTGCGAGAACCCTTCCCAGTAAGGGAGGATATGGGCGGCGATGTAGTCGACGGCCGAGACCAGTTCGGGGTGCTCGATCCACACGTGCCAGATTTCGCCGGTGGACACGGGCACGCGGGTCGATCGCTTCACCCGCTTGATGAGCTGCACCATCTCGGCGGCAGTCTTTTCGCCGCGGAAGACGGTTTCGTTGCCGACGATGATACTTTTGACGTTGTCGTGGCGGCGGGCGAGGTCGGTGGCGGCGCTGATCTCGCGCTCATTGCGCGCCTCGTCCGCATCGATCCAGGCGCCGACGGTGACGTGGAGGCGTTGCTCGGCGGCGAGGCCGGGCACCATCTCGACCCCCCCGGTAGAGGAGTACAGGCGGATCGACTGAGTGAGCGGGGCGATCCGCGCCAGGTCCGAACGGATCTGCTCCGCCTGCGCGGCCTCGCCCTTGTCGGGGCGGGCGCCGGCGTCAAACGGCGCGTAGGATACGCTGGTGAGCTGGCCTTCGAAATCCGGCGCGCTCACTTCAGTCCTGGCAAACGCCCACACCCCTGCATGCACGCACGCCACGAGGGCGACGACGGCAGCGACGGTACGCATTCCTTTTGACCACGTGGGGCCGAATGGCGAAGCCTCGAACCCGTCCCCTGGGCTCGGCCGGCGCAACCTGTTCGGGAAACAGTGTCGACCGGCATGAGGCGTTCGATGAAATAGGCGAACGTCGTGGCAAATCCTAGGCGCGCCGGGGGCGCGTCAAAAAAATTTGCGCACGGTGAACGCCCCGGAGGCGATCCGGTTCCGCAAAAATTTTATGCGCTATTTAGCCGTCGCCTTGGCCTGGTCGCGGGCCGGCGGCGCCATGGCCGGATCGAGCCAGCAGGCGAAGACGCGTCCGTTCAGCGTCTCCTGCGCCTTGCCGTTGATCGGGCCCTGCCGGATGACGCAGCGGAAAGCCGCCTGGATGTGGGCGCTGGGGCAGCCGAACCGGTCGTACAGGTCCATGTGCCGGAAGGCGGTATCCAGGTCGTCGCGCCAGAGCAGGCCGACCACGCGGCGCCCGAGCCAGACGCATTCGGGGTTGCCGGCCGCGCCGGTGAGCACACGGGCGGCCTGGTCCATTTCGTCCCGCTGCTTCTCGGCTTCCTTCTGGTCTTCCTTGGCGGGGTCGCCTGCCGGATTGGTGGCGTGCGGGGCGGCCTTGCCCGAGCCGGTCTGGGCCAGCGCGGCTGACCAGGAAGAGGCGAGGATTGCCACGGCCAGTGCCGCGCAAGACTGCCGGAGGAAGGTCGCTAACGTCATCGGTCGGGTGGTACGCTGATAACTGCCCAGAGCTACTCCGGAATTCTGTGCAGGTCGAATAAGACACGATTGCGGCGCTGCAAGCCAGCAAAGCTTTCAACCGCCCGCCTTGGCACTTGCCGGAAGGCCCTGTAATCGGGGCTCCGGCAGCCGCGTCCTACCGGATTAACCAATGCGCATTGCACTCGCCTGTCTTGCAGTCGCCGCGTTGGTTGTCGTTGCCGTCTGGGCCTGGCTGGGCGCGCCGGTCCCGATGCCGCAATCGCCGCTGGCGGCGGGTGACAGGCTTTATTGCCTGTCCTACGCGCCGTTTCACGGGGAACAGACGCCTTTCGATCCGACGACCCGGATTTCGGCTGATCAGATCGACGCCGACCTCGGCCAGCTCGCAAAGCTCACCGGCTGCGTGCGCGTCTACGCGACAGACCAGGGGCTGGAGCAGGTCGCCGGCCTTGCGGCGAGCCACGGACTGCAGGTGCTGCAGGGAATCTGGCTTGGTCGGGAGGAGGCAAACAACCGGCTGCAGATCGAGGCCGCCGTGACACTGGCGCGGCGCTATCCGGACGTCATCCGTGCGCTGGTCGTCGGCAACGAGGTACTCCTGCGCGGTGAGATGTCCGCCATCGACCTCGCCAACACCATCCGCGACGTGAAGGCGCGGGTGCGGGTGCCGGTGACCTATGCGGACGTGTGGGAGTTCTGGCTGCGCAACACTGATGTCGCCGACGCGGTCGATTTCATTACCATTCACATCCTTCCCTATTGGGAGGATTTCCCCGTGGCTGCGGGGGAGGCGGCCGCCCATGTGGAAGCCATTCGCGAACAGGTGGCACGTTCGTTTCCCGGCAAGGACGTCCTGATCGGGGAAGTCGGCTGGCCCAGCGCCGGCCGCATGCGTGCGGGCGCGCTGCCATCGCCGGCCAACCAGGCTCGCGTCATCCAGGATGTGCTGGCGGTGGCTGCCAGGCGCAAGTTCGACGTCAACGTGATCGAAGCCTATGACCAGCCGTGGAAGCGGGCGCTGGAAGGGACTGTCGGCGGCCACTGGGGACTGATCGCCGACGGCACGAGAGAGATGAAGTTCGCCTGGGGCGAGCCGGTATCCAATCACCCGCTGTGGCGGTGGCAAGCGGGCGGGGGCGTGGCCTTCGCCGTGCTCATTTTCGCCGCCGCCCTGATGGCACGCCGGAAGGAGCCGGCAACGGGGACGGTGTGGCTGGCGGTGACCGTGAATGCGATCGCCGGTGGCGGGCTGATCGGCTGGACGGCTGAAAACGTGCCGCTGGAAAGCCTCGGAATCGGCGGCTGGGCCCGCTCGCTGGGCCTGGCGATCCTGGCCCTGGCGAGTCCGCTGGTCTTGAGCGCAGCCATGACGCGCGGCGTGGCCATTCCACGATTTTCCAGAACGCTAAATCGGCCTGTTAAAGGACTGCACGAACCTCTCGCGCTGGCCGCCGGAATCATTCTGATCGCGGCCATGCTGCTGTCCGTTCACGTGGCGCTGGGGCTGGTGTTCGACCCCCGTTACAAGGATTTGCCCTTCGCCCCGCTCACTGCGGTGATTGTGCCGTTCTTCACGCACAGCCTGGTCATGCCGCGTCCGGCTGGCGCGCCCGGTGCCGCCGAGCGAATGGCGGCGGCCATGCTCGCGCTGTCGGTCCTCTACATCGTTCCCAATGAGGGGATCGCCAACTGGCAGTCGCTGTGGCTGTGCGCGGCCCTGCTGGCGCTTGCCTTCAGCCTGGCCCGGGTGCGCGACGTGCCAGACCCAGCAGAAGCAGGCCAGCAGCCAGCGACGACAGACCCACGTTATAAAGTACGACGCCGAAGCAGGCGACGCTCATTGCCAGGCCAAACAGGACCGGCGATGGCCGCCACAGATTGACCGCGGCCAGCACCAGCGCGGCAATGCCGAACACGGAATTGCGGAACAGAAATGCGGCAACCCGTCTCGACAAGCACAGCCAGGTGTCGAGGCCGGCGGCGCAGGCGAGACCGACCGTCGACTGTTCCAGCGCCATGTAACGCAGGTAAAGCGCATAGCCGAGCGAGAGAAAGCCGACGATGAGCAGCCAGTTGGTCGCGCGCGCGCCGGGCAGGAACAGCTTCATGGCGGCCAAGCTAGTCCGGAGATCAGTGTCGCGCCAGACGGTCGCCGCTGAAACGCGTGGGCCGGCAGTCGATCTTGCCCGAAAGGCGGGTGCATAGCTGCCTGGCCGCCGCCTCGTCGGCCAGCGGGCCGATCACCAGCCGGTAGGGCGCGTAGCCGAACCGGTTCTCGAGCCCGACCAGAGGCCGCAGGCCACTCAGTTGCGTGGCGTATTTGACCTTCACCTCGGCCCAGCGGGCGGCCAGTGCCTCGCGCGAGAAGGTGCCGCCGAGGTCGACCGCGTAACCGGACGTCGGCGAGGTGGCGGAAGACCGCACGCGCGGCAGGGGTACGTCGACCAGCACCGCCGGATCGCCGGGGGGCTCGCCCTGGCCGGGCTGCAGTTCCGCCGCATCGACCGCGGCCGGCGCGTCGGTTGGCGGTTCAGCCGGAACTGCATTGCCCGGCAGCTTGGAGGCCTCTCCCGACGGCGTCCCGGGTAGCGCAGCGACAGGCGTCGCCGTCGGCCAGGACTTCGCTTCGGGTCGTCCCTCGTTCGTACTGATCGGCGAGTCGATTTCCGGCGCGAAGACGACGTCGGAGCCGAGCAGCGGCGTGCCAACGGGCGGCGTCAGCACCGGCACAACAGGCTCCCTGCCGGCTGCGCCATCGGCCCCGGTGGAAGCGGTTTCGGGCCGGGGAGGTTCGGCCGCCGCCGCTACGGACTGCCGCGCGATCGATCCGGTCACGTCGGCGAGCTGTTGTTCAAGACTGGCGACCCTTTCCTTCAGCCGGTCGCGGTCGGCAGCGAGGTCGTCCACTATTGCGGCCAGCCGATCTGTTTCGACCTTTCGCTCGCGCAGGATCTCCGGCCTGATCGCCGTCGTCTTTACCTGTTCCTGCTTCGCCACGATCTTGCGGGGGAACGGATCAGACCTGGGCGTGGACACGGCCGGCTCCTCGAGCGCGACAACGGCGTGCGCCGGCATTGCGGGCGGGGCGCTCGCGGCGAGCCGCAAGCGGTCACTGCCGCGGTCGGTAAGGCTGGTCAGCGCTACGGCCAGCAGCGCCAAGGCTGCCGCGCTGCCCCAGCCGCACAGGGTCCACAGCGCGCGCATGTCGTAACGGCGCGGGCTTTCAGTCCGTTTGTGGCCGGGCGGCGCAATGGCCAATAGCTCCTCCGAGGCGCCGAATCACATCGTTGAAAACATTAGCAGAATCCGGCAATGCTCGCTTTCCCGGCGCTTGCCTCAAGGGGAAAACTCGTGCGCCCTTTTGCCGGACCGGCGTTCCGGCTATGGCAGCACGCGCAATTTCATCGTCGCATGCGAGACTTGGACGAATGCAGCAACGAACCTGCCTTGCCATTGTGCTCGCGGCCGGCGAGGGCGTGCGCATGCGCTCGGACGTGCCCAAGGCATTGCACCGGATCGGCGGACGCCCCCTGATCGAACACGTGATGCGCGCGGCGACACGGGCCGGCGGCAGCGATATTGCAGTCGTGGTCGGTCCGGGGCGCGACGACGTGGCGACAGCGGCCCGCGGGGTCGCGCCGCGGGCGCAGGTGTTCAACCAGCGTGAGCGGCTTGGCACGGCGCATGCCGTCCTGGCGGCGCGGGACGCAATCGCACAAAGCACGGATGATGTCGTCGTCATGTTCGCCGACACACCCCTGGTGCGCGCAAGGACCCTCGAGGCCCTGCGTGCGCCATTGGCAGATGGCGCGGCGGTGGCGGTGCTCGGCTTCAAAACGAAAGATCCGTCCGGCTATGGACGGCTGCTGACCGACGGAAACGCGTTGATGGCGATCCGCGAGGAGCGCGATGCAACGCCGGAAGAACGCTCGATCCGCTTCTGCAATGCGGGGCTGATGGCGCTTGCCGGTGAACACGCGCTCGACATTCTCGGGCGCATCGGCAACACGAATGCCAAGGGCGAGTACTATCTTACCGACGCGGTTGCCATCGCCCGGGATATGGGCTTGAAGGCGGTCGCCGTCGAAACCTCGGAGGACGATGTGCGCGGCATCAACAACAAGGCACAGCTGGCGGAAGCCGAGGCGGAGTTGCAGAAGCGGCTGCGCGCCGCCGCGCTCGAGGCCGGCGTCACGCTGGTGGCGCCCGAAACCGTATTTCTCAGCGACGACACGCAGTTCGGCAAGGACGTTACCATCGAACCTTATGT
>CAZUDR010000214.1:0-6155 GCA_964618715.1 uncultured Undibacter sp.
GGCCTTGATGGCAGCCTGGGCCATCTTCTGCGCAACCTTCATCACATGCGCGAGGTCATCCGGCGCCACGTCGAGAATATTTCGTGCAGGGGCCTTGGGCAGCACCAGCGTATGGCCGGGTGCGCGCGGCATGATGTCGAGGAAGGCGAACGCCTTGTCGTCCTCGTAGACCTTGTACGAGGGCAACTCGCCGCTCAGGATCTTGGCGAAGATGTTGTTCGGGTCATAACTCGGCATCGGCAATCCCCCGGCTATTCCTGCTCGACCAGATCCTTGCGGAACGGCGCGTAGCCCGCAAGCTCCTCGCCGGCCGCTTCGACATAGGCGCGTTCGCGCACCAGAAAATCGGCTACCGCCCGTCGCAGTGCAGGATTGGCGATGAAATGGGCGGAATAGGTGGTCGTCGGCATGTAGCCGCGCGCCAGCTTGTGCTCGCCCTGCGCACCCGCCTCAACCCAGGCGAGCCTGTGCGTGATCGCGTAGTCCATAGCCTGGTAGTAGCACAGCTCGAAATGCAGGAACGGATGATGCTCGAGGGCGCCCCAGTTGCGGCCGTAGAGCGTATCGCCGCCGATGAAGTTGATGGCGCCGGCGATCCAGCGGCCGGCGCGGCGCGCCATCACCAGCAATATGCGGTCGCGCATTCGCTCGCCGACGATGGAGAAGAAGTCACGGGTCAGATAAGGCCGTCCCCATTTGCGCGAGCCGGTTTCCATGTAGAAGGTGAAGAAGGCGTCCCACACCGCTTCGGTGAGGTCCGATCCGGTGAGCCAGCACACCTCGATGCCCGCCGACAGCGCGTCCTTGCGCTCGCGCCGGATGGTCTTGCGCTTGCGCGAGGCGAGGGCGCCAAGGAAATCGTCAAAGGTGGCGTAGCCGGGGTTCTCCCAGTGGAACTGCTGGTCGGTGCGCTGGAGAAATCCGCGGACGCCGAGCGTGCGCCAGTCGGCTTCGGGCAGGAAAGTGATGTGCGCGGAGGACAGGTCGCTGGCGGTGGTGATCTCGACCAGCGCGTCGGCGAGGCCGCCGCGCACAGCGTCCGCCAGGGGACCGGGCGCGGCGAGCAGGCGCGGGCCGGTGACCGGCGTGAACGGTACGGAAACCTGCAGCTTCGGGTAGTAGCTGCCGCCGGCTCGCTCGAAAGCATCGGCCCAGCCATAGTCGAAGACGTATTCGCCACGCGAATGGCTCTTCACGTAGCAAGGAACCGCGCCGAGCAGGGTGCCATCTGTGCTTTCCGCCAGCAGATGGCGCGGCTGCCAGCCGGTGCGGGGGCCGACCGAGCCAGACTGTTCAAGAGACGACAGAAAAGCGTGTGATACAAAAGGGTTATTGATCTGTCCTCGTGTTGATAATTCCGGGCATTGGCCGGGCCCCTCATCTGTCACTGGAACTTCAGCCACCAGCGCCATCGCGCTGGTCTGGCCTGCGCAGCGATCCCACGCCGCGGCGGGAACCTCGGCGAGCGATTGGACGATGCGGACGCGGAGTTCGAAATCGGTCATCGGGACCCTGTCGCCCCGAGTCTATGCCGGAAACATGCCAATGTTCACCCTTGTCACCGGCCCGGGCAGACGACCTTGTCGTAGCCCGTAGGATTGCCCCAGAGGTCGTATTCCGTCTCGATGTGGCAGCCGCGCGGGATCCGATGGCAGCCGCTCCTCGTGCAGGCGACCCGCCGGCCGGAAGCCTGCGCCATCACGCGCGTGGCGGCCGAGAATGTCACGGTGTCCGTTTGCGACGCGGCGCCATCGTTCCATGCTCCGGTACCAATCGCAGCGGCGGTGGTGAGCGCGCAGGCGAGAACGAGACCTTTCATGACGAACTTTCCTTTTCCGCAGCGGGATCAGGAACCAGCTACCGCTGCAGGCTGTTCCGCGAAAGTGACCGGCCTAAGGCCGCCAGTTCTCAAAAATGATCTGGTCGGCATAGGCGGAGATCCGGTGGCGCTCGTCGGAACTGCGCACGGTCCATGTGAGCAGCGGCCGCCCGAACAGCCGGCGCGCGAGCAGCGGCGCCACCGCCGGCAAATCGCCCGCCCGATAGGCGATGAAATGAGGACGCGTGGATCCGCCATGCAGCAGATACGCCATGCGCCAGCGCTGCAGTCGGGGCAGGCGCATCCACCCGGGATGGTCGTAACGCCCCTCCGCGACAATGCCGCGCACGAGCGCGGGCGCCGTCCGTCGCAGCTTGATCACGGCCGCCGGGTCGAACGACATTGCCGCTGCCGGCCCGGCGTAGCCGCCCAGCACGGCTGCGGCGCGCTGCACCAGCCTTTGGTCGCCGTCGAATTGGCTCTTCAGTTCGACCAGCAGCGGCGCGCGGCCGGCGACCATTTCGCACAGGTCGCCCAGGGTCAGCATCCGGTCGCCGGTTGACCTGAAGCGAACGGTCTTGAGTTCGGCAGCTGTCAGCGCCGCCAGTCGCCCCTCGCCCTCGGTGAGCCGGCCGAGCGTATCATCGTGATAAACCATGGCTTCGCCGTCGGCGCTCACCTGCACGTCGCATTCGATGCCGTAGCCGCCCGCGATGGCGGCCGTGAAGGCACTTGCCGTGTTCTCGATGATGCCGCCGGCGGCGTCGTGCAGGCCGCGATGCGCGTATGGCCGCTCGGTGAGCCAGCCGGGCGCCGTCATGACCGGTCACGCCACTTCGAATAGCCCCTCGACCTCGACCGCGGCATCGGCGGGCAGGGCCGCGACGCCGACGGTGGAGCGGGAATGGTAGCCTCGGTCGCCGAACAACTCCACCATCAGGTCGGAAGCACCGTTCATCACCTTCGGTCCCTCGGTGAAGCCGGGGATCGAATTGATGAAGCCGCCGAGGCGGACGACGCGGACGAGGTTGTCGAGGTCGCCGAGCGCCACCCGCACCTGCGCCAGGATGTTGAGGGCGCAGGCGCGCGCGGCCCTCTGGCCCTCCTCCATCGACACCGCCTCGCCGAGCCGGCCCTTCGCGACGAGCGTACCGCCGGCGTCGAGGCAGATCTGCCCCGAAACCGAGAGCAGGTTGCCGGTGCGCACGAAGGGGACGTAGTTGGCACTGGGTGTGGGCGCGGGCGGCAGCCTGATTCCCAGTTCTGCGAGCCTCTTTTCCACCGTTCCGGCCATGTCAACCTCCTTCAGCCGCGTTTGGCCCTGTCTTGGCCGATCGGCCGACCGACCGCAAGCCGGCGGCGGTGGTTGCCGGTCGGCGCGACCGCCTCTATCTTGCCGTTAGATTGTTTGTTTCCTGTAGCCGACACACTGAAGTCCGCGGAAAGGCCCGCCACCGATGATGCTATCCTTTTCTCACAAGAAACTTGTCCCGGCACTCGTGGTGCTCGGTTTCGCCTGCACCCTTCAGCCCGCCGCGGCGGCCCCGGCGGACGGGAAGGTGATCTTTGTGCCGCATCGCGCGGTCTACGATCTCAACCTCAAGTCCTCGCGCGGCACGCGCGGCATGGAGGCTGTGCGCGGACGCATCCTTTATGATTTCAGCGGCAGTGCCTGCGAAGGCTACCGACTCCAGTTCCGTCAGGTCTCCGAGCTCAGTTCCGGCAGCGGCCGCACCGCTCTCAGCGACCTGCGGGCCACGAGCTGGGAAGACGGTCAGGCCAGGAGATTCACCTTCAGTTCGGAAAACCGGCTTAACGAACGCACCAGTGAAATGGTCGACGGCCGCGCTGCGCGTGACGGCAAGACGGTGAAGGTCACCCTGAGCAAGCCGAAGCGGAAGACATTGCAGCTCCCCGGCGACGCCGTTTTCCCCACCGAGCACATGCGCCGGATCATCCTTGCCGCGCGGCGGGGGCAGAGCATCCTGCAGTTTCCGGTCTATGACGGATCCGACGACGGCGAAAAGGTTTACAACACGCTCACCGTGATCGGTAAGCCGATCGCGCCTGGCGACAAGCCGCCGGACGATGCCGCGGCAGAAAGTCAGGAAATGGCCGGATTGACGCGGTGGCCGGTGAACATCAGCTATTTCGAGCCGCAGAGCGAAAAGGAACGGCACAGGGGCGAACAGACGCCGGTGTACGCCATCGGCTTCGAGCTTTACGAGAACGGAGTCTCGCGCGCACTCCTGCTTGACTACAGTGATTTTACACTCACCGGAAAAATGACGTCGCTTGAAGTGAGCAAGGCGAAACCGTGCAAATAACGGCCTTCGCTATCGGCTAGTCGTCTTCCAGCGCGAGGCCGCGGATCACCGCGCCGCGGCCGAACTTGGCGCGCAAGCGGTCGACCGCGTGTTCGGCCTGCGCCGTGCGCCGGTCGAGCAGGTCGGCGAGGTCGTCGTCCTCCGCCTCTTCCAGAGCGCCCACGCCAATGCCAATCAGGCGAAAGCGCGTCTGTCCGACTTCGCGCTCCAGCAGGTCGCGGCCGGCGGCGTAGATTCGCGCGGCCAGTTGGGTTGGCGCGCTCAGCCGCCGCGCCCGCGTGCGCAGTTTGAAGTCGGCGCTCTTGAGCTTCAGCGTTATCGTCGAACCGGCAAGGTCCGCCGCCTTGAGCCGCGCCGACACCTTTTCGGTCAGCTCCCACAGGTGCTGTTCGAGCGGTCGCAATTCGCCGATGTCGCGCTCGAAGGTGGTTTCCGCCGAGATGCTCTTGGTCTCGCGCTCCGCGTCAACCTTGCGCGTGTCGATGCCGCGGGCCAGTCGCCACAGCCGTACCCCTTCCTCGCCATAGCGCCGCATCATGTCGTGCTGGTCAGCGCGTTGCAGATCTGCGATCAGCCGGAAGCCGTCAGCCGCGAGCCTGGCGGCGCTGGCGGCTCCGACGCCGTAGATGAAGCCGACCGGCTTGGGCGCCAGAAAGGCCGTGGCCTCGTCTTCACCGAGCACGGCGAAGCCGCGCGGCTTGTCGAGATCCGAGGCGATCTTGGCGAGGAACTTGTTGACCGACAGGCCGATCGAGACGGTGATACGGAGATCGCGTTCGATGTCGCACGCGAACCGGGCCAGCACCTTTGCCGGGCTCATGCCGTGCAGTCGCGCGGTGCCGGTCAGATCCAGAAACGCCTCGTCGATCGATAATGGCTCGACCAGCGGTGTGAGTGCGAACATGGCGCGACGCACGGCGCGGCCGACCTCGGCATACTTGCCCATGTTGGGCCGGATCACCACGGCATGGGGGCAGCGGCTCAGTGCCTCGAACATGGGCATGGCTGACCGGATGCCGTAGGTGCGGGCGACGTAGCAGGCGGTCGCAACCACGCCGCGCTTGCCCCCGCCGACGATCAGGGGTTTGTCGATCAACGAAGGGTCGTCCCGCTTCTCGATGGCGGCATAAAACGCGTCGCAGTCGATATGCGCGATGGCGAGACGGTCGAGGTCGGGGTGGCGCAGCAGGCGGGGCGAATGGCAGGCCTGGCAGCGCGTTGCGTCCGCGGGCGCGTCGGTCAGGCAGTCGCGGCAGAAACCCGTCATGGACTGTCGCGCTCCCAGGCATTGCCGCTCAGCACCGCACGGGCGTGCCCGACGTCGGCGGGATCGATATCGGTTGCGGCAGCGAATTCGGTCAGCAACTTCTCGTCGGTGACAAGGTAGTCGAGCACGCCGGCGAGAAATTCGGGCTCGCCGGCGGCGACGCGAATCTCGGCCGGTCCGATGCCGGTAGTTGCGAGGAATCGGCCGAGCCGCTCGCCATCGCCGGCTACGAAGGTAAGCGCCTGAATTGCAAGCGCTTCTGCCTCCTCCCGGGCGGTTGAGGGGCCGGGATTCATTGGTCCGGTTTGCCTTTCGTCAACACATCCGCACTACCGTGCAACATCATGCCCGACCGCACTGGGCTTGGCGACGCCACCAGCGGCCGGGCCGCCGGTATTGGGGACAAGAAGGGCGGGAAATAATGGCGAAGACCGTCCTGATCGTGGAGGACAACGAGCTCAACATGAAGCTCTTCCACGATTTGCTGGAGGCGCATGGCTACCAGACCATCGGCACCCGCAACGGTATCGAGGCACTTGATCTCGCCCGCCAGCACCGGCCCGACCTGATTGTGATGGACATCCAGCTGCCAGAAGTGTCCGGCCTCGAAGTAACCAAATGGCTGAAGGACGATCCCGAGCTGAGAACGATCCCCGTGGTGGCGGTCACCGCCTTCGCCATGAAGGGCGACGAGGAGCGCATTCGCGAGGGTGGCTGCGAGGCCTATCTGTCCAAGCCGATC
>CAZUDR010000215.1:0-6146 GCA_964618715.1 uncultured Undibacter sp.
CCTTCATGACGGTGACGCTGCCGCTGATCATGCCGGCCATCGCCGCTGGCTGGATGCTCGCCTTCTCGCTGTCACTCGACGACCTGGTCATCGCCAGTTTCACCACCGGTCCCGGGGCGACGACCTTGCCGATCCGCATCTATTCGGCGGTGCGGCTGGGTGTCAGCCCGGAGATCAACGCGGTCTGCACGATCATGATCGCGGTCGTTGCGCTTGCCACCATCACGGCGTCGCTGATGATCAAGCGCGGCGCCGTCCAACGCGAGCGTGCCGCCTTCGGCGCCCAGACGTAAGGCGAAGGTGCAACTCGGAAACGTTAGGGGAAGTCGGTCCGGCGCTGTCAGATTGGCTAGTTTGTCACCGTCAGGCGAATCGACGGTCCGTGATAAAACCGGTCGAGGTTAGTCACGTTGCCGTTGGAGTCGTAGCCTCGCAACGCCCTGAAGTAGCCGTCAAAGTGGTAGTTGATCGCCAATATGGTGTTTGGATTGAGCGCAAAGCCGAGACCGAGCAGAGCATCGATATTGAAGACAAAGCTGTCGCTGCTCGAACTGGTGTTGATCGGCCCTCCGGATACCAGCGAGATCGTCGTGCCGGGGAGACCGGTGGGCTGAAGGGTCAGGATATCCACGTTCTGGTTGGCCTTGCGACGGCCATACAGCGCCGCGACGCCGGCCATGTAGTTGAGCGACATGACACCGCCGAGTGGCACTGTTCCGTCCACCTGGAACCTCGGACCGCCGCCGAGAAACTCGGTGGTCTGCTCGTAATAACGGAACTCGCTGCCGCAATACGACGCAGTGGCGGCGCAAGAGATAGCGAGCGCAGGCACAGGACTCCATTGCGCCGAGCCGGTCGTCCTGCCCCAGATCTGCGCAATGCGGACACCAAACCGTCCGATGACCTGGCCCTGCCCCACGCCGAGGTCTCGTCCTATCATGAAGTCGGCGGCCCAATGATGTTCTCTGCGGGTCCCGGCATTGACGCCGGTAACGGCGGGGGCCGTGCCGGAGCCTTGGAAGATGGCGATCGGAGTACTCTGCTGAGTATTCTTGCCGTGCGCGCCGACCCGGAACTGGGCGGTCCAGATCCAGGGAGACCCGGCCTGCTGAAACTCAAGGCCGAACGCTGCTTCCCACCCCAGGTGTTTCGGATCGACGTTGAAGTTCGTCATGCCGGCGACGCCGGGGTCGCCTTCGATGAAGGTCGCACCGCCTTCAACCCACCAGGTCCACCGGTCACGGAACGTCGGCTGGGCCGGGGTCCCGACCACCTGGCGCGTGGGAAGATCTGATGCGAATGCCGCCTCCGGCTGCGCCGCCACGATCGCGACCGCCGAAACGCCGGCCAAAAGAGTCACGCGAACCCGAGACATCCCCACCCCGAACGAAATTCGTCCTCACGGACAATTACGAGGCAAATATCGCTCCCGATTGGCCAATGAGTCCAGTAGGGTAGGGTAGTCCAGGGCCTCAGAAATGGGGATGGCGGCAACAATCGTGGAAATAGTTGCATTGGCGCAACAGGCGCCAATGCCATAGTTGCGCGGGAATTTTGATGAGCACCCAGGAAAACGCCTCCAGTCAGCCGGATTCTGGCATCGTCTGGCTCGCTTCGTACCCGAAGTCGGGCAACACCTGGACGCGGGCATTTCTCTCCAACCTCGCCACCATCATGGCGGGAGAACAGGACGTACTTCACGTCAATGCCATCAACCGTTTCTCGCTGGGAGAGAACTTCTCGAGCCTCTACAAGCAGGTGTGCGGCTTCGAGCCCCAGCCGGAAGACCACCGCAAGGTTGCCGAACATCGTCACCGTGTACACGAGGTCATCGCCGACCAGTTCGAGGGTCTGATCTTCTGCAAGACCCACAACGCTCTTGTCGTCGACCGCGGACAGTCAATCATCAATTTTGCCGTCACGTCAGGAGCAATCTACATCGTTCGCAATCCGCTCGACGTCGTCATCTCGCTCTCGCATCACATCAACAAGCCCCTCGACGAGACGATCGAAATCATGGCGACGCGGGACGTCGAGACGCCTATCAACGAGACCCGCGTCCACGAAGTGTGGGGTTCCTGGAGCCAGCATGTGGACAGCTGGACGCGGAAACCGCATCGGGCAATCTACGTCATGCGCTATGAGGACATGCTGAACGAGCCCGAAAAGACATTCGGCGCGCTGGCGCACCATCTGCTTCTCAATCCGACGGACGCCGAGCTTGATCTGGCGATCAGGAGGTCCTCCTTCGACGCGTTGAAGGAGCAGGAGGGAGAGGGCGGTTTCAAGGAAAAGCCGGAGCACGCGGAGCGTTTCTTTCGCGAAGGGCGCGCCGGTCAATGGAAGGACCTGCTCACATCGCAGCAGGTCGACGCGATCGTCAGCGCGCATGGCGAGCAGATGAAAAGGTTCGGCTACCTGTCCTGACTTCGTTATCGTGCGTCGGCGCTGGTTCAGTCCGTGAAAAATCTGGCGTGCTCCGCGCACATGTGTGGCGCAGAGCCGAGGCTCAGGCTTTCCGTTCGATGGTCAGCCAGGAAATTGCCAGAACCGCAAACGAAAATGCTGCGTTGGCCAGGAACACGATCTGAAAATCCGCAGTCATGCTGAATATCGTGCTGCACACTGCCATGCCGATTGTCGCGCCAAGCAACTGCGACGACATTGCAATGCCGCCGGCCTGTCCCCGCATGGCCGGCGCGACCGCGTTCATCACGGCGCGCTGCGGGGGCACGAAGACAAAGGCCATTGAAACGCCCCAGGCCAGCAGGCCGGGGAACATCAGGGCATAGCTGTCAAACGACATGGCGATGCCCACTGCCGCGAGCCCGACGAACATCAGGATGAGACCGCCAAGCGACGGCAGGCGCGCGCCGAACTGGTCCGCCGCCCGCCCGGCAAGCGGCGCCGTGAACGGCTGCGGCGCGACCGTCGGCAGCAGCGCAAGCCCGGCCACCAGCGGCGACATGTTGAGGACGTCCTGCAGATAGAGGGCGCCGAACACGAACACCGCCATTTTGGTGAACTGGGCCGCAAAGATGACCAGATTGCATCCGGCGAAGGTTGCATTGGCGAACAGGCGGACGTCGATGAGTGGCGCGCTTTTCCGCCGCTCCACCACCGTGAAAGCAAGCAGCGAGGCGACGCCGGCGATGAGCAGTGGCGCGATGAGCGGATCGTTCCAGCCCCAGTCGGGCCCGTTCATGGTGGCGAAGATCACCAGCGAAATGCCGGCCACCAGCAGGATGAATCCGGAGCGGTCGAAGCGCCCGGGTGCGGCCTCCCGCGTCGGCTCGACCCATGCGGCTGCCACGATCAGCCAGACGGCGACCACAACCGGTACGTTGACCCAGAAAATCCAGCGCCAGGACGCGATGTCGGTCAAAAGACCGCCGACGAACGGTCCCAATGCCAGAAACACCGTGCCGATCGCCCCGTAAGCTCCGATCGCCAGCCCGCGCTGCTGCTCGGGGAACGCGATTGTCAGCATCGCCAGCGAGCTGGGAAAGATGATCGCCGCGCCGGCGCCCTGAATGCCGCGTGCGGTGATGAGCCAGCCACCATTGGCGGCGAGACCACAGGCGATCGACGCAAGGCCGAATATGACGAGCCCGGTGATCATCACCGTCCGGTGGCCGGCGATGTCGCCCAGCTTGCCGGCTGCGGCGGCCAGCCCGGCGAGTACCAGCATGTAGGCGTTGACGACCCAGTGGGATGCGACCTCGCTCATGCCGAGGTCGCGCTGGATCGTGGCAAGCGCTACGCCGACGACCGTTTCGTCGAGCAGGATGATGCCAAGGATCGCGCCCATGGCAGCCAGGATCCACCACTTGCGATTGTCGTCGCTGATCCTTGCCGCCGTTGTGCCAGGCACGTCCGTCTCCGGCTGCGTCGCTTGATGCCCGTCGCGCCACCCCTTCGGCGCAGCGGCATCGCCTCAGGATGCGGGATTACTCGCCGCTGCTCTGCCCGCCCGGCGGGCGCAGCAGATAGACGAGGAACCAGATCGGCACGATGACCACGGCGCCGAGCAGAACATTGGGCCAGGCCCAGGCGAAACCGGCACGGGCGAAGGTCTCGACCCGCTCGGCCGACAGGCCGAACTCGTGCATGATCTGGTCGGCGGTGATGCCGAAATGGGCCAGGATCGTTCCCACCACCAGCGAGGCGACAGCGATCTTGACCAGTGTGCGGAAGGCCGCGTGCAGCATCCACGCTCCATCGCGCCGACCGTATGGCCGGCGGGTGATTCGTCGCTGGATGTCATGATAGCAAATGACGTCCCGGCGGTCCGGCGCCGGGATGCCGAACACGGGGGCGTTTTACCGGGTGTCGCCTTCGTTCTGCGTTGCGGCCTGCGGCTCTGCGGCGGGTGCCGCGACCGGGACGCTGCCGCCACCCGTCAGCCGGTCGAGCACCGAGCGCACCGCATCGCGCCCGTCGCGCTCACGCACCGCTTTGAGCAGCGGCGCTGCTGCGCCCGAGCGGCGGATCAGCGCCTCGGCGTCAGGCAACATGACCGGATCGTCCCAGGCGCCCTGTACAAAGAACGGCAACTCGAACGGGCGAACCTTCTCCTTGGCGAGAGATACCAGCGCGGCGGTGCCGGTGAGGTCGACCTCGCGTGAGGGGATCGAAGCGGATCCGGCCAGCGCGACCCGAACCGTGGGGCCGGTGATCTGCATGCTTTCAACGTCAGCCTTGCCGCCGACGATTTTCAGCGCGACGCTGATCTTGTCGAAGGGTGTGAGCCCGGTGCGGAATTAACCGCCGCCGGACAGCGGCCGCCGTTCCAGCCGGCGCAGCAGTTGTTCGACGTTGAAGCCAAGCAAGGCTCCATCGCGTCCGGTCAGGCTGGCGGTGCCGTTCAGGGTGCGGGTGAGCGCCAGCACGCTTTCGCCGTTGCCTTCCACCGCGAATGACATGTCGCCCTTGCCTTCGAGCCGGCGCAGGCCAACGAGCTGGTCGAGACAGCTTTCGAGCTCGACATTGGTGAACTGGAGCCGCGACTTCACGTCGACGCCGTCTCCGAAACTGGCCAGCGTCAACGAGCCCGTGATCACGCCACCATAGGCCTGCGCCTCACCGACGGTGATGACCAGATGACCGTCGCGCAAATTGGCGCCAATTGCGGTGCGGCCGAGCATGGCCTCGCCCAGCGTGACCTTGGCTGCCGACAGACGCAGATCGAGATCCATGCCCGCGAGGCCGTCGAGCGAGATGTGCTCGTTGTCCCATTGCCGGCGGCCGCTGGTGAGCAGGCGCACGGTCGAGATATAGGGCGTGAGGTCGAGGGCATCCGAAGCAAGGGTACCTTGCATCATCTTGCGGCTGTCGGAGGCGAAGGTGAGCACGCCCTCGGCGGTATTGCCGTCAAGCTCGACATTGACGCCGGACAGGCCGACGGTGCCGCCGGTGACGTTTGTCGCTGCCTTGATCGCGAAACGACCGAATCCGCCGCCGGGCAGCGGGCGCTTGCCAAACCAGACCATCGCGTCGCGCAGCGAGTCGGAGTCGGCCGCAAGCGTGCCCTCGATCTTCAGGGTCGGCTCCGTGCTGAGCGATCCCTCGAAGGCCGCCTTCATCGGCTCGCCTGAAATCCGAAGCTTGATGCCGCTGCGGTCGCCGCTGAGCGCGGCAGCAAAATCGCCGAGCGCCAGACTCGCAGTCACGGGCTCGGCGCGCCAGATGAAGCTGCCGGTCGCACCAAAACTCCGGGAGATAGACGGCCAGGCCAGCGACAGCTCGACTTCGTCCAGTGTCTCGTAAATCTTTCGCTCCTGGTCGCGTACCGCGACAATTCCGCCCGTGATGCGCATCTCGGAAAACGCGGCCGGTCGCTGCGCGTCCGGGGACTGGCTGTGTGCGAGCGCCTTGATCAGGCGCGACCAGTTGGAGTTGCCGCTGGCGTCGATGTCGATGGCGATGGTGGGACGCTCGAGCGAAACGTCTGCAATCTCGACGTCTCCAATGAGCAGCGGAAAGAATCGCAGACGCGCCGTCAGACGTTCGGCGGTGAGCGCCGGTCGTTTGGCGTCGCCGAGCATCACGTCCTCGAAACTCACGCTGCCGGAGGGAAACAGCGAGACAGTAACCGGCCCCCGCAAGGTCGGGTTAAGGCCGGTGACTGCGCGGATTTCGCGCAA
>CAZUDR010000216.1:0-6145 GCA_964618715.1 uncultured Undibacter sp.
ATCTGGGCAAGCTCAACCACATGCATCCCAGGACCTACGTCTGGCTCATGCAATTCGCCAATAAATGGGAGAACGACCCGGGCGTGAAAGCCTTCTTTCAGACCGAAGCGCTGTTTTCGCCTCGTGAGATCAGTTCGTTCGAGACGATCCTGCTCAAGTCACGCGATGTGCTGCGCGCCAGATGCAGGGCAAGCGATCACTTCCTGGACCTGGACGTCGACGACTATTTTAACGGCAAGGCGCCCGACAAGGCTCTTTGCGACGCCGATGCTCCGCCCCTGCGGGCGCAGACTCATTGAAAAACGAGTATCGTCCGATCGAAGCAGTTTGGGGTAAAATGGAGGCGGTGGCCCCCGGCATGCGCCAACACCAAACCCCGAAAACCGAAGCCGGGCGAGGACGAAAGTCGTTGTTCTCTCTTCGCCTGTCCGGGATCGGTGATCGTCCCGATCCACGCCGGCACGGCACCGCGTCGACGTCTCGCGTTGCGCCGCTGCCATCCCGTCCGCTTGATCCAGGTCAAGGATTTGGCCTTCGTAAAGCCCATATTGAAATGATAATGTAACCGGCGGTATGCGAACCGGTCCGCCAGGTTCGAGATCGTTGATGCATTGGCGGCAGTGAAGAAGGCCGGAGCGAACCTGCCCGATCCGAGCAAACCGGCCGCACCCCCGTCGTCCGGGCGCGGTCTCCCCCAGTCAGGGTCGAGGGACCAACTCGACATACCCAACAGGAGCCAAAATGAACCGCATCCGATCATTCTCACTTGTGCTTGCAGGCGCCGTCCTTGCGCTGGTGTCGATCCACGGACCGGCCAGCGCGATGACATGCAACGTGTCGATCGAGGTCGTCAAAGGCGGCTTTATCGTCGGTGCAGCGGGCGGCGGCGGCACGATGACCTGCGGAAACCAGACATACCGACTTGAGGTCGGGGGTATCAAAGCCGGTCTGCTGATCGGAGTCGCAAAAGCCACCCTCAGAGGCCGGGTGGATCTGAACAAGGCGTCGGATGTCGCAGGAACCTATGTCGGCGCTGGTGCGGGCATCGCGGTCGCCGGTGGCGTCAAGGGCGTCGCTCTCACCAACGAAAACGGTGCGAAGATGACCCTGAGCGGCACCCAGGTTGGCGTCATGGGCGACCTCGACCTCAGCGGCACGGTCGTGCGCATCAAGCGCTGAGCCGTCCCGGACCGATATTCGCCGCATCATTGATGCGGCGAGGGGGCTATGCGGGCGGCCGTCCCCGACCGGGGCGGCCGCCGCAGTGTCTGTGGCCCTCCACGAAGCAGATCATTGTCGCAGCAGGGCAATGCGGCATCAGCTGTAGTACAGTTCGTAGTCCCGCACGTATATCTTGCGAACAAGCGATTTGAGCTCGTCCGTAATGAAATCACTGCTGGAAAATCTGGTCTGTTCGTTCAATCGCAGGGACAGAAACCAGTCTGCCTTTTCCGCACCGAGCCATTTTGAAAAGAATGCGTGGACGGCCTCCTTGTCTTCCAGCCGAAGAATCGTGTCGATAGTGTAACCGCCGCCCGTCATCAGATTGAGGTGCTGGGGCTTGAAGTGCGGCTCGGCCAGCAGGTCGCCGGGATGCGCGGCAACCAGTTTCGCAAATGCCAGGCATGATTGCGCCGGGTCCGCCTCGGGGCTGAGGTCGATGCCGTATACCGACGTCAGCACATCGCGCAACTGGAGATATTTCGGATCGTCGTCGGTAAAGACCTTCGACAGGAAGCTGGAGACGAACCGCCGCAGCGGATCCCGTACGATCGAGAAACTTTCGGGCGCGAGCCGGTAGAAGGTGCCGAGCACTTGCGGATCCAGTTCCGGGCCATGGATCCGAAGCAGCGCCAGAGGGCTGTCGTGAATCCGGAAATGATCGAAATACCGGTAATTGTGATTGAGGTAGAAGACGAAGCTCAGCGCGAGCGTTGATGCGGCCTTTGGATTCAGGACGTAGGCCAGGGGCTTTTCCTTCCCGAACATGATCGTCGGAAGCTCGTGCGGCTCGTATGGCGTGCCGTCTGCCGGTGACATGTGCTCCGATCAGGTCCTGTCGTCATTCGCGCGCCGGATATCCGGCGCAGGGACAGGCGCAAAAGCTAAACTGATTCATGTGATATCCAAAGCGCCCTGCGCTGAATTCGGGGAAAGCCTGTATCAGCCGGCGGGCAGCTGACGTGCGACTGAAAAGATGTTGCCCTGAATATAGATGAAATCGCGATTCCGGCTTTCGATGCAGTCTACGAACGCCCGCACATTCGCCGTTCCGGGAATCAGGGAGTCCTGCAGCCGGATGATAATGACCGGCGTGCGATCAATCCATTCGGTATCCGTGGCAAACAGGTCCCTGGTGCAGCGTTCGATGTCGATCTTGACGATGAACGGCACGGTACCCTGCGCATTTCTGTCATAGATCGCATTCATCGAAATTCCGGATACTGTCGATCCATTGCTCCCCAACCCGTTGCCCTGGCCGGCGGCCGTCCGCCCTGACCCGGTGACCTCGGCATGCAGACATTCAACGGGCAGACCGGCCATGTTGGCGGTCAGCAGCTCGAATCCGCTCCGGTCGGACTCGACTGCGACCAGGCGCGCCTTGGGAAACGATGAGGCGAAATAGACGGCGGACGCGCCGATCCCCGCTCCGGCGTCGACGATGAGCGGCGTTTTTCCCGCCTGCACGAGCTCCCCGTAGAGATTGGAAAGCTCGCTGGCGCGCCGCAATGGACCGAAATTGAAGACGCTCTTCTTCAGCGCCCGCACGATCGAGTCTTCGTCACCGGTGCCCTTGCGGTAGAGAAATTTGCGCTGCGCGCTGCCCAACGTCAGATTGAGCGTGGCGACGTCCATGCGGGAAGACCCCCTCTGACTCACCCGGCGTCGTTCAATTGCGCCGAATCATGGAGCCCGGAAGGTAACGGACACGCTCCTTCACCGCGACCTCAAATCGGGGCCCGGGAAGTCGCTATCCCGCCTTCGCCTTTTCCTTCTCGATCGCGCCGTAGGGAAATTTTGCCCGTCTGAGTTCGTTGCCCTCGAACCAGCAACAATGCACGTCACCTGCCACGATATTTTCGACTGTCATTGGAGGGCCGCCGGATTTAAGCCTGACGTTGTCGCCGACAAAAAGTGCCATGTGGTTCGATCGCTCCAGCGACTCGACCCTGTGTGAATCGGACCGGTTGCGGTTCGGATTCAACGCCAGGTCATTAGCGGTTGTGGGGACGAATCACTACCTTATAGGTAGCATTTTACTTGGCACGCCACCAAGATTCGTCGCTCGTCCTGCCCGGGAGGGTCTGCGCCGGTCAGGGTGTGGCCCGCCACAGGCCTGCCGCGGCGCCCTTGGCGGGAGGTTGCCCGGCGAAACCGGAGCGGGCCGTCTCCTGTACCTGCGCATAGGCTGACAGGATGGCGTCCACCATGACGTCGGTCGAAAAGCCGGCTGCGATCCGGGCACGCAGCGCTTCCGCTGCCTCCCGCGTCGCCTCCGGGTCGTCCATTGCTGCGGCGATGCTCCGGGCCAGCGCGCCGGCATCGCCGGCCGTCACCAGGGCACGGCCGAGCGGCCCGAAGATTTCCGGGATGCCGCCGACGCGGGTCGCGATCAGGGGCTTGCCGGCGGCGGCCGCCTCGAGCGCAACGTAGGGAAGCGATTCCGCGCGCGACGGAAGGACGACCATACGGCCGAGGGCAAAGGCCGCGCGGGCCGGCATGGGCGGGTGGAAACGGATGGCGTCCGCGAGCCCCAGCCGTTCGGCATGCGTCCGCAAGGTTGATGAATCGGGACCGTCGCCGACGATGGCCGCAGTGAGCGGGTGGCCGGTTGCACGCAAACGGTCAATCGCGTCGATCAGCACATCAACGCCCTTCAGCGCACGGAGTTCGCCGAGAAAAACGATATCGCTGGCCGCCGGCCCCGTTGGCACCGGCTCGAATTCGTCCGGGCGGACACCGTTGTGCACCACACGGCTGACGCCCGGCGGGTTGCCGATCTTGTCGCGGAAGGCGTCAAACGCGAAGGCGCTTTCGAACAGGTACAGGTTGCCGCGACGCATCAGCATCCGTTCGAGCAGGATGTGGATCTTGCCTCCGACGGAGTCGTGCAGGCTGCCGCCGTGCGGTGTGTAGGCGCGGACGATTCCACGCGTTGCAGGAGCGAGGCGCGCGAGTGCGCCGCCCTTGGCCCCGTGACCATGCACCACGTCAGCGCGGGTTGCGCGCAGGCGGCTCGCGACGTGCCAGACTCCCAGGGCATCGTCGGGTCCAGGCTGGCGCCGTATCGGGATGCGCGTGACACCGAATGCCAGCCCGGTCGCCAGGCTGCCGAGGATCGCTTCCGCGTGCTCATTGCCGGTCTGGCTGTCGGTCACCAGCCCGACGCGATGACCGCGTGCCGCCTGTCCGCCGGCGAGGTCGACGACATGACGGAACAGTCCGCCGACGGGAGCACGAAGCACGTGGATGATGTTCATCACGTCGCATCCCGGTTGTGAATGCGTTCACCGTCTCGCAGGCGGCTGGTCAGGACACGGGCCTTGCTGAAGGCCTGCCACAACACCGGCGTCTGCTTGATCTGCCGTTTGAGCCAGCGCAGCGCCAGCAGGGGCAGGAGGGCCACCTTGCCCCGCCAGGTCGCAGCGGCGATGAGGTCATAGAGCGGGATCACGCCGTCGGACCAGTCGCGCTTGTACGGCTCGTCGCCGATGGTGAAATCGAATACGCGATAGCCGCGCTCGATGGCATAGCGCATGACGTCGTGCAGATGCGCGGCACCCGGGCTGAAGCGCGATGTTTCGCCATCGTCATAACTTGCCAGCAGGTGATAGTAGCGGTCGCGGAAGGTGAGGCCGAGATTGATGGCGGCCGGCAGCGTCCCGACATCGAGCCGGCTGATGTGAACGAGGTTCCTGGTCCGCTCGCCCGAGGCGAGATCGCGATAGAACGCCTTGTAGCCCGCCCGGGTGAAGATGTTGGTGACGCCCATGCGGGCGAAGGCGCGCGCCTTCTGTGCGGCCAGGAGATCAAGGGTGGACCGGATTGCCTCGGCGCCGTCCGCCGTCACCAGCCTGATGTCGCCGAATTCGGCCAGCCGCTTCCGTTTGGTGCGGTCCCGGCGCCGGGTCGAGGCCGAACGCCTGGCGGCATAGAATTCGTCCCAGCTGGCGGCAAGGGGCGTGGCATAGGCGCCGCTCGCGTTAGGCCTCACCGGCAGGGCAAGCATCGGGTTGGACTGGGCGCCGACGTCAGGCGGCATTTTGTCGAGGATGACAACATCGAACCCGAAGCGTGCCTGCAGCCGCCGGATCACGTCGCGCCAAATTGTCATGAAGCTGTCGGCTGCGACGTGGCGGGTGAAATCCGGAGCGAGCAGCGGGGCGTTGTAGTCGTTGAGCCTCGCGCCCAGCCAGGTCAGCATGCGCAGCGGGCCGATCGCCTGGATCGCCAGCGGCAGTATGAAGATGGTGGCTCCGTCGGCGTTGCATCCGGTCACGATGGCGGGCTGCACGCCTGACGGCGCGCCGATATGGCGTTGCCAGGTCGTCAGCCAGCCGAAGCTCTGGAAGACGGTGCAGTCCGCGTGACGCTCGAAGTCGCACCACTCCCGCTCGACGGTGTCGAGGCTGTCATGGATGTCCAGGCGCAACTCTGCCGGCGCGGCGCGCGCGGCGGTCTGCCGCGACTCGCGCGCCGCCGGCTTCCGGTCCGGTACCTCGCGGACATTCAGTCGCGCGGAAACAGCTGCTTCCATAGACATTGCCGGTGCCTCGTCCTGCGGCGGCGACCGTAGCCGCTTATGGGCACCAGCGGGTAAACGGGACGCTCAAAATTGAGAAATCATTTGAGGTACGTGCACAAGGAATTAATGAGATCGTCGAGACGGCGGTAATATTCGGGGGTGCAGGACCTTAGGGTTAACAGGGCGGCTATCTGTAACGGGGAATTGACCGGGATGGCGGGCTAGGTTTCGGCGCCGGTCGGTGCCGGCAGCACGGGCTCGCGGTTCGGCCGGGCGGCGAGCCACCGGCGCAGCCCGCGCAAGGTCCCGTAGCCAAGATGCGCGAGGAACCGGCTCCAGCGCCGCAGCCGCCACACAATGCCTGGCTCGATCGACATGGCGCGCAGGCGGTAGGCCTTG
>CAZUDR010000217.1:0-6130 GCA_964618715.1 uncultured Undibacter sp.
TAGATCATGCGAGCATTGCACACCGCAGCGACCGGAATGATGGCCCAGGAACTTAACGTCCAGGTCATCTCCAACAACATCGCCAACATGCGCACCACGGGGTACAAGCGCCAGCGTGCCGAATTCCAGGACCTGCTCTACGAGCACGTCAACCGTGTCGGCACGCAGACCTCGGAGCAGGGCAACATTCTTCCGGCGGGCATCGAGCTCGGCTCCGGCGTGAAGACCGTTGGAACTCCGCGTCTGATGAGCCAGGGCTCGCTGGCACAAACCGGCAAGGACTACGACATCGCCATCCGCGGCGAAGGCTTCTTCAAGATCCTGCTGCCGGACGGGCGAACCGCGTACACCCGTGACGGCTCATTCGAGCTCGACGCGCAGGGACGCCTGGTCACGGCACAGGGCAACGTGGTCCAGCCCGGCATAACGATCCCCGAGGACGCGACTTCGATATCGATTAACGCGCAGGGCGAGGTGTCGGTGACGCAACCCGGCTCGACCACCTCCACCGTGGTCGGCCAGCTGGAGATGTCGCTGTTCATCAACAAGGCGGGCCTGCAGGCCGTCGGCGACAACCTCTATCTGGAGACTCCGGCCTCCGGCACCCCGCAAGACGGGACGGCCGGCACCGCAGGATACGGCACGCTCCTGCAGGGCAGCCTCGAGCAGGCCAATGTCGAGGCGGTAAGCGAAATCTCCGACCTCATTGCGGCGCAACGCGCCTACGAGATGAACGCCAAGGTGATCAGCGCGGCCGACCAGATGCTGTCGGCGACCTCCAACCTGATGCGATGAGAAGACCAATGACCCGCAAACTCATGATCGCAGCCGCAGCACTGCTGGCTTATGGCGCGTGGGCGGCATCGCAACAGGTCGCGGCATCTGACGATGTGCGGCCGCGGCTCAAGCCCGAGACGGTGGTCACCGGCGACCTCGTACGCATCGGTGATTTGGTCGAAAATGCCGGTGTCGTTGCCAGCGTACCGGTTTTCCGCTCTCCCGATCTGGGCTCGACCGGCAGCGTGCCGGCCGAGACGGTGATCGAGGCGGTGCGCACTCATGCACTGGTCGGACTGGATCCCGGCGACGTACGCGACGTCGTCGTCACGCGGGCGACCCGGACAATCGACGCCGACGAACTCAAACAGGCCATCGCCGGCGGCATCACCGCACAGTATGGGCTCGGCCCCAGCGAGGACCTGGCCGTGAGCTTTGACCGCATGCCACGCCCGGTCCATGTCGAGCCTTCCGCAAACGGAGAACTGCAGGTCGCGCGGTTGCACTATGATGCACGCACGACGCGCTACTACGCCAGCGTAAGCCTGCCCGGCCGGCGCGCGTTGTGGCTCACCGGTCATGCGCAGGCAATGGTCGAGGTGGTCACGCTGGCTCATTCGGTATCCCGCCGCGAGGTGCTCAGGGAGGCAGATCTGGTGATCGAACGGCGTCCGCGTCGCCTGACCGGCCGCGACGTGATCACTGATCGCAAGGAGGCAATCGGACTTGCAGCCCGCAACAGCCTTCAGGCTGGCCGACTGTTGCGCGCAGCAGACCTGATGAAGCCGGAACTGGTCCGGCGCAACGAAAGCGTGATGCTGATCTACCAGGTGCCCGGCGTGTCGCTCACCGCACGGGGCACGGCAATCGAAAGCGGCGCCGAAGGCGACCATATCAGCGTGCGCAACGAACAATCGAGGCGGACAGTGCAAGGCATCGTGGTGAGCCCGGGGCGTGTCGTTGTGAGCGCGCGCCCGCCGCGGCTGGCGGCCAATGTCGGGTCTGCGCGTTGAAGCGGGCAATGAATGAACTGACGTGACGAGGCGAGCATGAGCGGGCCGCAATATCGACCGTGTCCCGGCCCGGGTTGAGACGAAACAGCGCGTGTGCGCCCTATATGAAAGTGATGTCGATGTCGATGAAAGTCATATCCTTGTCGCGCCACATGGTTCTGGCGACCCTCGCAACGTCGCTGCTGGGCGGCTGCGCCTTCCTTGATCAATTCAGGAGTGTCGCCCAGCCTCCGCCGCTGACGGCGATCAACAACCCGACCGCGGAGCCGGGCTACAAGCCCGTGCAAATGCCGATGCCGGCGGCGCAGCCCGCCTCCTACAATCCGAATTCGCTGTGGCGAAACGGCTCGCGTGCCTTCTTCAAGGACCAGCGTGCGAACCGCATCGGCGACATTCTTACCGTGAAAGTCAACATCACGGACAAGGCGATCATTGACAACGAGACCGAGCGCAGCCGCAGCGCGTCAATGAACTCCAACATTGATTTCTTCTTCGGCAAGCCGAAGGTCCCGATCATGAACACGCCGGTGCCGACGCCGGTCTTCACCTCCGACTCGCAAACCACCACCAAGGGTGAGGGATCGGTCAACCGCTCGGAGGCCCTGATGACGAATGTTGCCGCGGTAGTGACCCAGGTGCTGCCGAACGGCAACCTCGTGATCGAGGGCCGGCAGGAGATCAGGGTCAATTTCGAGATTCGGGAACTGATTGTCGCCGGCATTGTGCGGCCGGAGGACATCGAGAGCGACAATACCATCCAGTCGACCAAGATCGCGCAGGCCCGCATCGCCTATGGCGGCCGCGGACAGATCACCCAGGTGCAGCAGCCACCCTATGGCCAGCAGGTCCTCGACATCCTGCTGCCGTTCTAGCGACGGCATTCGCCAGGCGGTGCACAACCGGTCAATCCTGCGATGAAAAACGTGTGCCGGCAGCCGGCATTCAACGGTTCGGGGAAGATAACGGGAGTGCGATCAGTCACTTTATCGGGGTGACACGAGGCCAGGCCGAAGCATGAGTTTGGCTCCCGCGCCGCTTCGTCTCGCGAGCGAAACGGCGTCAACGACGCGGCCTCCGGCAGCTCCCCAGCCGGAGGCCGCGTGACCTTTTTTGCCTTTTGCCATGGAGCCGCAGAGCCGCGCGCGCAGCCGCGAAGGCCCGGCACGTTCGCCGGGGCCCAAAAAGGACATCAGGTCAATTGGTGGAGCCGGCCTGCGTCAATCGTCGCGATAGACGCGTTCGCGCCGCTCATGGCGCTCCTGCGCTTCGACCGAGAGCGTGGCGATCGGCCGGGCTTCCAGCCGCCGCAACGAGATCGGCTCGCCGGTCTCTTCGCAGTAGCCATAGGTGCCGTCCTCGATGCGGGCCAATGCCTCGTCGATCTTGGCAATCAGCTTGCGCTGGCGATCACGCGCGCGGAGCTCGATGGCACGGTCGGTCTCGGATGACGCCCGATCGGCGAGATCCGGGTGATTCTGGTTTTCCTCCTGCAGATGCTGCAGCGTCTCCTTGGCCTCCTTCAGAATGTCCTCCCGCCACGCCAGCAGCTTGGCGCGAAAATACTCGCGCTGGCGTTCATTCATGAAAGGTTCTTTGTCGGACGGCCGATAGCTTTTTATCTTGGCCAACATCCCACTGACTCCCTTGTGTCTTCTTGGTCTTCTTGAATTCGAAGTCCACCCCCGGTGCCGGGGCTTATATACGCGCGCCACGCCCCGGACAACATCGGAGTACGGTCAGTGCTAATAGGTGATTTTTATGATGGATCAATGACTTGCGCATGCCGGCGGGCTCCGGCAGGGATTTGTCGCAGCCGGCCCGGAGCTAGACGGCGCCGGCCTTGGCGAGTTCCACGGCGAGCCGCAGATCGATTTCGTGCAGCACCGAGTCGAGGCCCGCGTCACCTGTTTCCTCGGTCAATCCCTCGGCCGCAACCTTGAGGCGGGCAAGCGTGGACCCGTCGACGCTGCCATCAAGCAGGCCAACCTTCAGAGAATCGAGGGCGTCGAGCGCATTGCGGCCCCTCTTCATCGCGCGCTTCTTGCGTTGGGTGGAGTCTTCCACCCCCTGCAGGGCGAGCAATGCATCAACCGTGGAGATCGCACGCAGCGATCCCGCCGGGGCCGACTGACGCGTGCCATCCTGCTCGCCGAGCACAAAAGTGCCGCCGGAGGTGCGACGAGCACCGCCAGGCTTGTTCGCAAGCGCGGTTCCGTTCGGCCCGTTGATGCGCATGGTCGTCCATGTCCCCGACCGGCAACGCGGCGCCGGTCTTCCGATACCAGTCACCCTGTGCCGCTATGGTTAATGCGCGGTAAAGATCCCGGCAAATATTGCCGCACAGGTCCATTCCTGCCCGCCCACACCTGCCGCCGCCGATCCGGCTGATTCAAAAAATGACGCATTGCCAGCATCTTGCGTGAGCCACGCACTTGGCACGGCCTTCGCATCAGAGAAGGCAGTCACGCGTCACATTGGGGAGCAGTGATGACGAAGACATTGCGGGCCGCGTTGCTGGCGGCGCTCTTGGCCTTGTGCGTCCCGGTCAACGCCGGGGCGACGTCGCGCATCAAGGACCTCGCCAATATCGAGGGCGTGCGGCAGAACCAGCTGATCGGCTACGGCCTGGTCGTCGGCCTCAACGGCACCGGCGATACCCTCAACAACATTCCCTTCACCCGCCAGTCGCTGCAGGCGATGCTGGAACGCCTTGGCGTCAACGTGCGCGGTCAGAACCTGCGCACGGGCAATGTTGCCGCGGTAATGGTGACCGCCAATCTGCCTGCATTTGCCACGCAAGGCACGCGCCTTGACGTCACCGTCTCCGCCCTCGGCGACTCGACGAGCCTGCAGGGCGGCACATTGCTTGTGACGCCGCTGCTCGGCGCCGACGGCAATGTCTATGCGGTCGGACAGGGCTCCGTCGCCATTGGCGGATTTCAGGCCGAGGGCGATGCCGCCAAGATCGTTCGTGGCGTTCCCACGGTCGGTCGTATCGCCAACGGCGCGCTGATCGAGCGCGAGATCGAGTTCAATCTCAACCGGCAGAGCGAGCTCCGCATGGCGCTGCGCAATCCGGACCTCACAACGGCCAAGCGCATCGCCGCCGCCATCAACGATTTCATCGGCCTGCCGACAGCCGAGCCCCTGGACCCCGCCACCATCGGGATTACCGTGCCGCCGCAATATCGCGGCAACGTGATCAGGCTGCTGACCGAGGTCGAGCAGTTGCAGGTCGAGCCGGACCAGGCTGCCAGAATCGTGATCGACGAGCGCTCGGGCATCATCGTGATGGGGAACGATGTCCGTGTCTCCACCGTGGCTGTGGCGCAGGGCAACCTGACTGTGACCATCACCGAGACGCCGGAAGTGAGCCAGCCGACGCCGTTCTCCCGCGGTGGCACCACCACCGTCGTGCCGCGCACCCGTATCGGCGTGCAGGAGGACGGCCACAAGCTCGCCGTGGTCAGGAACGGCGGTGTGTCGCTGCAGCAACTGGTCGACGGGCTCAATTCGCTCGGCATCGGACCGCGCGATCTCATCGCCATCCTTCAGGCGATCAAGGCAGCCGGCGCAATCCAGGCCGATATCGAGGTGATGTGATGGATTCCATTACCCTTCCGGCGCCCGGCCTGAAGCCGCTTGACCTCATCGTCGCCAACCAGACGGCGACCGGCCCGCTCAATGCCTCCGGCAAGGCACAGGCGATGGCGGCGGCGGAGGACTTCGAGGCCGTATTCCTGAATTCCATGTTCCAGCAAATGTTCACCCAGATCGACGGCGACGGTCCGTTCGGCGGCGGCGGCGCCAACGGCGTGTGGCGGTCCATGCTCACCGACCAGTACGCCCGCTCATTTGCCAGGGCCGGCGGCATTGGCATTGCCGACCAGGTCTTCCGCACCCTGATCGCACACCAGGAGGCCGGATCATGAGCGCTCCGTCGCACAAGCCTGCAGCCCCGATCGCCAGTGTCGATGACGCCCAGCTGGCGATCGACAGCCTGTACAGGATAATGGACCTGCTGGAGGAAACGGTCGCGGAGGAAACCGCGCGCGTGCGCGAAGGACGCGTGCGCGACGCCGTCACACTTGGAGAAACCAAGCGCGACCTGGCGCTCCGCTACGGCGCCGAGAGCGAGCGCGTGAAGAAGGCGAGCAAGCTGATGCGCCAGTCATTGCCGGACATGCTTGAACAGCTGCGTCAGCGACACGACTCGTTTCAGCGGATCCTGCAGACCAACATGACGGTGCTGGCGACCGCGCATGCAGTTTCCGAGGGAGTTATCCGCGGTGTATCGGGCGAGCTCGCCCGCAAGCAGACGCCATCCACCTACGGCGCAT
>CAZUDR010000218.1:0-6129 GCA_964618715.1 uncultured Undibacter sp.
GAAAGGCCGCTGCGCCGGGTCGTCGTCGAGCGCCGGTCCCACTTCATCGAGGAAGAGGTCGAGGCCCTCGAGCGCCAGTCCGTAGGTCTCCGGGTTGCGCTTTGAGGGATTGATCTTTTTCAGCTTCTTTTCGTCGTGCGGCGGGCCGAGCGCGTAGATTCGCACGCCGGTGTCGGGGATTTCGGTCGGCATGTCGTGCGGCAGGCAATAACGCTTGTTGGCCACGGTGTCCTTGATGTGGTCGAGCGCGTCCTTCGTGGAACTGCCGCGCGCGGCGCCGAAGAATTCGAGCAGGCCACCGACCTGATCGGCGCCGTCGGTGTCGCCGGCGAGCTGCATGCGGGCCATCCCCAGTTGCAGCGCGGCGAAGGCCCTGGCGTGCTCGCGCCTGTATTTCTGCGCCAGTGCGTCGTCGGGATCCTCGGTCCAGGCGAACCAGACCTCGCCGATGTCGAGCTTGTCGAATTCCTCCTGGGCCTGGATGAAGCCGGACAGGTGGTCCCAATGCTCGTGCGTTGCGACCAGCAGGTCGATCTTGCCGCCGGTCTCGGCGGCGATGTCCCTGATCACGTTGGCCATGACCGTGGCCGCATCCGGCGTGCCAAGCAGCACCCCGCAATCGATCATGATGGTATAGACACCGCGCCCCTTGCGCGGCAGCCGGATGAGGAAGCAGTCGCCAAGACCCTGGCGGTACATCCTGACCTTGGCCCGGTAGCGACGACTGCCCGCCCTGCGCGACCTCGTTGTCCTTTTCCGCTTGGCCCGGCGGGCGGTCTTTTTCTTCCTGCGCGCCATCGGAGTCTCCTATGGGTGCCCGCCGTGCAGCAGCGCGAACGGCTCGTCGTGCCGGGTCGCGGTGTCGAAGTAGTTTGCGCTCAGGCCGAATTCGTCGGTCAGCTCCTGCTGTGCCTTCGCGCGTGCCGCACTCAGGACCCTCTTGCGGATGAGATAGCGGACCCGACCGGTCTCCAGATCGATCAGCAATGTGCAGCCGCCGCGATAGGGTGCGCCGTCGCTTGCGCGGAAGGTCTGGGTAATCTCGACCACGAGGTCGGAGCTGGTCTGGCCGTCCGGCCCGACGCGCCGCGCCGGCCGCACGGAATGCACCTCGATACCGCCAAGCCTGCCGGGGATGTTGCCGGCGGCCTTTCGGAAATTGTCGATCTGATCCTGGTGCCGCCGTGCATCGCGGATCAGCCCGAGCGCGTCGATCTCGTCGTTGGTGACCTCGCCGGGATCGACCAGCCACGCGTGAAACATGGCCGCATTGCTCAACGACGTCCGGTAGGCCAGCTCGCGGTCCACGCTGAGATCCCAGTCAAGGGACATCCTGTCGAGGATCTTGCGGACGGCTGAGGTGCGCAGGGGCAGGGGCGGCGGCTCCCAGATCAGGCTCGACGGCGACAGATGCCTGACATTGGCCGGATAGATGCCGCGGTCGCGGAACGCGGCGACGAATGCTGAGCGATAGCCGCGCGTGTCGTCGGGTACGAGGTCGGTGTCGGCGGTGACCAGCGCGCGCAGATATTCGCCGAAGTTGAGATCCACCGGCGGGCAGTAGTCGAGCGCGCGGATGCACATGTTGAGCACGTGGCCGGCGACCTTGCTCGCCTCGCCGGACAGCCGGTCCACCAGATCGGCGGGAATTTCGCCTTCCGGCAGGACGCCGGTGCCGCTGGTGGCGAGCCGGACCAGGTCGGCGGTCCGCCGCTTGTAGATGCGCAGGAAGGCGTCGAATACGGCGGCGACGAGGATCGCGCCGAGGGCGTGGGGCTCTTCCGCGTTTTGGTAGGCTTGCGGATCGGGCCTGTCCTCGATCGCCTTGCGCAGCGCGCCATAGCGGCCGGTCGCCTGCCCGAACTGGACGGCCAGTTGCGCAAGCAGGTTCTGTTTCTCGAGCTGGCCGCGCGTTGCCCGGACCTGGTGGCGCAGGGCCGCGGGCAAGGAGAAGTGCTGGAACAGCGCGACGATGTCGGCGAATGCCTCGTGGAAGGCCAGCACGTCCTTGTTGGTCGGTTCGCGGAAGCGCCGGTGCAGCCCGTCGAGAAGGGCGTGCGTCGTCTCATGGGCGATGATGTCGTGCGAGACGGCGGTGAACACCACGCCGCCGGGAAGCACGTCGAGCGTGTCCTGCTCCTGGGCGTTGAAGTAGCCGAGCAGCAGCGCCTTCCGGTCGGGACTGTAATAGGCGTTTCGTGCCCGCAGCGCGTGCGGGTAGATGCGCAGTCGTCGCACGAAATGGTCGCGCGGCTCGCCGTTCAGGTCCCTGGTGCGATGCGGCGCCCACAGCGCGACGCGTCCCAGCGCCTTCTCGAAATGCTCGATGGTGCGCATGGCGACCGCATAGGTCATCTGCTGGTGAAACTGCGGATTCGCCTCCGACGGCTCCAGCCCCGATTTCGTCAACAGATACGGGTCATTGAGATCGACCGGTGCGTAGCAGCAGCGGCTGGACGGATCGACGTCGATGATTTCGAGATACTCGCCGATCGGCCCGGGTTTCAGATCCTTCTCCCAGCGCACATCGACGATGGCCTCGTTGATGTCCAGCGTCTGCAGCCGCGCGCCGAGCGTCGGATCGTGGGCGTAGATCCGCAGCGGCCGGCGGCTCGGCTCCGGAACATTCGGCCTGGTGGCGTGGCGCAGGTGGAATTCCTGCACCGCGCTGGAGGTCTTCGGCACAAACGTCGTGGGCTTTTCCTCACGGGCGGCTCTGTCCAGCGCCTGCTTCAACGCCTGGGAGGCGCCGGGGTGGTTGGCCAGCGCCTCCGCCAGCTGGCGGAGCGTGCCGGGCTCGATGCTGTCCGGCGGCACTTCGGGATCGGGCAGCAGTTGTTCGATGGCCGTGCTCTGCGAGAGCTGCAGGGCCTCGAGCTCGATCATGCGCTGGCGCGGATCGGCCGCGGCCTGCAGGCCAAGACCGGTGAAGATGCGCAGAACCGGAAACGACGCGAAATCGGCCGCCTGGCGCTTCAGCGCCCTGGCGGGGGCCGGCGCGATCGACAGGGCCTCGTCGGCCCGCAGTTTGCCGTGGCCCAGCCGGAGCTTTTCGCCGGCGACCCGCGCGGCGCTGTCGAACAGCGCCTTGCGCACCGCCTCGACCTTCATCCAGGCCTGCGGATACTGGTCGAGCTTCGCGCGATTCTTCTGGATCCAGATGGCCGCGGCGGCGGCGATCTGCGGTGTTGCCGACGAGGTGCCTGCGCCGTTGTGATCGACGATCTCGCTGCAGCCGAGACGCGCCCACGGCATGTTCGGCGTGTAGGCCGACATCGCCGAGCCCATCTTGCTCAGCGGTCCGTAGTTGCCGGCCATCAGGTTGAGGCCGAGATCGGCGTAGGGCGCGCCGTCGGCCATCACCCCGCAGGCGGCGACCACGCGGCCGAAGCGGGCGGGATAGACAATATTGCGCGTCGGCAGGTTGCCGAAATTGTTGCCGGCGGCGGTGACGATGAACACGCCCTGCTCGTAGAGCGCGTTGACCGCATCCGCCCAGGCCTGCGAGGCGATGCCGCCCATGCTCATGGTGATGATATCGACGCGGGTCCGGGGCCGGGCATTGAGCGCGTGGACGTAATCGAACGCCTGGGCGATGGCGCTGTTAAAAAACAGTACGACGCGGTCGGCGACGCGGACGGGGATGACTTCCGCGAAGGGCGCGCCGCCGACGCCGGCGCCCGCCAGGATGCTGAGGGTGCCGGTGCCGTGGCCGAGATTGTTCAGCACGCCGCTGCTGGTGTCGGTTGCGTCATGCGGCCGGTCGGCGTCGACGAAATTGCGCGGCAGCGTCTTTGTGATCAGCCGTTTCGGCAGCGCTGTGTGGTCGGGGTCGTAGCCCGTGTCGAAATGCGCGATGCGCACCTTCGACGCCACGCCGGGGCCGCCGATCTCGGCAAGCGCGTCATCGAATTGCGAAAACGCCGGATCGCGGAACCAGAACGGATCCGGCCCCTGCGGAAAGCGCGGATCCTGTTCCTCTGCCTTTTCGCAGGTGGCCTGAAGCGCGAGGCCCTGCTCGCCGTCGTCGCCGGTCTTCCATTGCTGGCCGAGGTCGGGCTCGGCGAATTCCGGCGCCGCGGCGCCGGCGACGCCCATGCCCTGGGACAGGATCTGGTGACAGACGTCCCACGGATTCGGTTCGGCGAACTGGGGCGGTGCGGTCAGGACATACCAGCGGCTGGCCGCCGCCGCGCCGAGGCCCGCTCCCTCCTCGATGCATCTGAACAGCGGCGTCGCCGTGAAAGTGACCGGCGTGCCGTCGAACGACAGCCGGGCCTCGGACGGCGCACCTGCCGCTTTCACCAGGATGCGTTGTACAGGCACAGCAGGTCCCCCTTGCGCGGGCCACTCGTGTGCAGATGCCACCGGGGCGGCAAAATGAGGATATTGCGAAACACGTCAGGGTTGAAGGGCAATTATTGCGCCCTCAGCTCCAGAACCGCCTGCTTGCGATCGCCGCGCCTTCGGCCATCGCCTTCAGCTTGGCGAACACCACGTCGGGATCGACCGCCGCCTGGCCGACCCAGGTACCGAAGCCGCAATCGGAGCCGGCGATCACGTTCTCCCGCCCCGCCAGGTTGGCGTAATGCGCAATGCGCTGCGCGATCAGCTCCGGGTGCTCGATGAAGTTCGATTTCGACTCGATCACGCCGGGAATGAGCACCTTGCCGTCCGGCAGCTTCACCTTCTCGAACAGCGTCCATTCGTGGGCGTGGCGCGGATTGGCGGCCTCGAAGGAGATCGCCGCGGGCCTCGCCCCGAACACGATGTCGATGACGTCGGCGAACGGCACGTCGCGGTGGTGCGGACCCTCGTAGTTGCCCCAGCACATGTGCAGGCGCAGCTGCTCGGGGGGAATATTGGCGAGCGCGTGGTTGAGCGCCTCGACATGCAGCTGCGCACGCTTGCGGAACTCAGCCAGGTTCAGGTCGGCGTACTGGATGTGCCGGCCCATGCCGAGATCGGGACAGTCGATCTGCAGCACGAAGCCCGCCCTGGCCACGGTCTCGTATTCGTGACGCATCGCGTCGGCGATGGCGTAGATGTAGGTCTCGAAATCCCTGTAGTGGTCGTTGCGGAAGAACAGCGAGACCACGCCGGGTGAGGCCGCGCTCATGAAGGCGCCGGCGACTTTCGTGCCGGCAATTGCCGATTTCAGATTCTCCGCATCGGTTTCCGGCGCCTGCCGGTCGCGCACGCTGATCGGCGCGTTGCAGGCGGGCGTCTTGCGCCGCGAGCGGCCGGGATCGCCGAACACGCGCTTCTGCAGTTTCGGAAAGTCGGCGAGGTCCTGGTAGACGAAGGTGTTGCCGGTGCCGCCGAAGCCGTCGAGACGGTCCTTGATGTAGGTGGCGTAGCTCGGCTTCGACATCTCGCCGTCGTTGACGAGATCGACGCCCGCCGCGACCTGTTTCTGCACCACCTCGGCCACCGCCGCCTTCACGCGCGCGGCCAGTGCGGCCGCGTCGACCGGCACGCCTTCCTCCCTCGCGTACATCATGCGGATGAGATCGTCCGGCCGCGGCAGGCTGCCGGTATGGGTGGTGAGGAACCGGGTCGCGCTGCGCTGCATGGCCGTCTCCCTGCGGCGCGGACCTTAGAACAGGCGCTCCCGGGCCACCACGGGCGGGGCGCTCGCGTTGACAGCACCCGGGGCGATGCTTAGAACCCCGGCAAATCGCGCGAGCCAGAAATCACCATGAAAGTCCGTAACTCATTGAAATCACTGCGGGCCCGCCACCGCAACAACCGCCTCGTGCGGCGCAAGGGCCGGGTCTACGTGATCAACAAGACCAACCGCCGCTTCAAGGCGCGCCAGGGCTGACCCCCGCCCCCCGCGGGGCGCCCATTCCGCTGCCGTATATTGGCCTCATCCGGCGGAGACATTAATCTCCAGCCATGCGCGCCCGATTCCTTGTCGCCTCATTCGCCGTCCTGCTGGCCGTCGGGCTGGCCGCGCCGGCGATCGCGCAGGCGCCGCAGGCCCCCGGCGACAACGGCAAGTGGGTGGAGCCGCCCAAGAAGCTGCCCAATGTTGGCGGCAGCGATCCCGACAAGAATCTCGACTTCCTGTTCGGCGCGCTGAAGGCGGCGCCCGACGAGGAGGCCGCCAAGGCGATCGAGCAC
>CAZUDR010000219.1:0-6108 GCA_964618715.1 uncultured Undibacter sp.
TGCTTGCACCGCCCAGGCAGGAAGCAGCGGACCGGCCGGAACAGTCACCCGGGTGCTGTCTGTTTCTTCCGCGCCACCGTTCTTCGCATCATCGGCTTCCGCTCCGGCGTCGCTGCCAGCAGCGCCGCCGTCCTCTCGGCGATCGGAATGCCGGGTCCGGCGCCCCTCCCGCAGACAGCAACACTCAAAAGGAGTGCGCCATGACATCGACCCTACGATCTGCGCTGCTCGCCCTGACGGCAGCGTTCGTGATTTCAGCGCCACTGGCCGGCCCGGCCGCGGCCGAAACCACAAAGCTCAAGATGGTGCTGAACTGGAAGTACCAGGGGCCGCAGGGATGGTTCTTCCTTGCGCAGGACAAGGGATACTTCAAGGAAGAGGGCCTCGAGGTCACCATGGACCAGGGCAACGGTTCGGGTGCGGCGGTGCCGCTGGTGGCCAACGGGACCTATGACGTCGGCTTTGGTGACATCAACGCGCTGGTTGAGCTTGCCGCGAAGAAGCCGGATATCGCGCCGATCGCCGTATATATGATGTACAACCAGCCGCCGTTCACGGTGGCGGTGAAGGCGGACAGCCCGATCAAGTCGCCGAAGGATCTCGAAGGCAAGACGCTGGGCGGCACGGCCAATGACGGCGCGCTGAAACTGTTTCCGGCGCTGTGCGGCGTTGCCAAGATCGACTGCAGCAAGGTCAAGATCACCAATTTCCAGCCGAACCTGCGCGAGCAATTGCTGATGCAGGGGCAGGTCGATGGCGTTTTCGGCTACGTCAACACCATCCGCTTCTCGGCCAAGCTGATCGGTGTCAAGGAGGACCAGATCCGCTTCATCAAGTACGGCGACTACGGCATGGATCTTTATTCAAATGCCATCATCGTTTCCAAGAAGCTGGTTGAAGAGAATCCGAAGGCGGTCGAGGGCCTGGTGCGCGCGATCAACAAGGGCCTGAAGGACGCGCTGAAGGATCACGACGCAGCCGTCGCAGCCGTCGTCAAGCACGAGCCGCTGATCAAGGTCGACGTCGAGACCGAACGGCTGGTCGCGACGCTCAACGATGAAATGAATCATCCCGAGATCGCCAAGATCGGCTTCGGCAACGTCAATCCGGAGCGCCTGAAGAATGCGATCGACATCCTTGTCAAGGCGAAGACCCTGCCGCGGACACCGACGGTGACCGAGGTTTTCACGGCCAAGTTCCTGCCGTCGGAAGACGATCGGCCAAAGAAGCTGTTCTAGGCAATTCCGCGGGCCTCCGCTCCGTCCAGCCGTCGGAGCGGAGCGCTCCGACGCCTTCAACAACGAAACATGTACCGGAAACGACCGTGGACCTTCAGCTCAAAGGACGGGTGGCGCTGATCACCGGCCCTGCCAAGGGGATGGGCGCGGCGATCACCAGGGCTTTTGCACAGGAGGAATCGCGGCTCGTGCTTGCCGGCCGGGATGTGACCGCGATCGAGCCGGTCGCGGACGAGGCGAGGTCGCTCGGCGCCGAAGCAATCGTGGTGCCGTGCGATCTCACCGACCCGGGACAGTGCGAGGAAGCGGCCGCCGCTGCCAGGGAGGCCTTTGGCCGCATCGATATTCTCGTCAATGTCGCCGGCGGTTCGGGGCCGATCGGCAAGACCGGCGCGGAGACCACGCCGGAAGAATTCGACGACATCGTCACCCTGAACATGAACGGCTGCTTCCACACCATGCGCGCGGCGCTGCCGCTCATGATGGCGCAACGCTACGGCAAGATCGTGAATGTCGGCGGCACGTTCGGCATGCGCGGCCGCGCCGGGCGAATGGCGTATTCCGCATCGAAGTGGGGGCTGCGCGGGATCACCAAGAGCTTCGCGCTCGAAGTCGGGGCCTACAACATCAACGTCAATTACGTCGCGCCGGGCATGGTCGACGGGCCGCGGTTTCGCGACAAGGTCTGCGCCAACATGGCCGAACGCCTCGGCATCACGCTCGAAGAGGCGGTCGAGCGGCACGCGGCTGACTACGCGCTGCGCCGTGTCACCTCCGACGTCGACGTCGCCAATGCCTGCCTGTTTCTCGCCAGCGACGTGTCGCGCCAGATCACCGGCGCGGATCTCCCGGTCGATGGCGGCTGGGCCACGCTGTAGGAGGCATCGATGGTGACCGCCGATCTCATCATCCGCTCGGGCCTGGTCGTCAGCCCGGACAGCGTCATCGAGGCCAGCGTCGCGATCAGGGACGGCAGGATCGTCGCGGTCGGCGACGAGGCGGCCATGCCGGCCGCGAAGGAGAGTGTCGATGCGCGCGGGCTGCACGTGTTGCCCGGCGCGATCGACGATCATGTGCATTTCCGCGATCCCGGCTATCCGCACAAGGAAGATTTCGCGAGCGGCACGGCGGCGGCGGCATTCGGTGGCGTCACCACGGTGTTCGACATGCCGAACACGATTCCGCCGACTGGAACGCCCGACATTCTTGCCGCGAAGCTGGACATGGCAGCCGGGAAATCACACGTCGATTTCGGTCTCTACGCACTGCTCGGCGAAGACACGCTCGCGCACGTGCCCGAGCTGGCGAAGAGCGCCATCGGCTTCAAGCTCTATATGGGTAACACCTTCGGCAAGATCCCGTCGCCCTCGACCGGCGTCACGCTGGAGGCATTCGAGATCGCGGCCGGGACCGGCAAGCGCATCTCGCTGCATGCAGAGACCAACTCGATCATGGAGCGCCGCGAAACGCGGCTGCGCCAGGCCGGCCGGACCGATCCGCTGGCGCACCTTGCCTCGCGTCCGGCGGTGGTGGCAGTCGAGGCGGTCAGCCGTGCCGCCATCCTCGCCGAATGGACCGGCGCGCGCATTCACGTCCTGCACATCTCTTCTTCCGAGGAACTGCGGCCGCTGCGCGAGGCCAAGGCGCGCGGCGTCGACATCACCGGCGAGACCTGTCCCCACTATGTCCTGCTGTCGACAGACGACTACGCCCGCCTTGCCGGCGTGATCCGGGTCAATCCGCCGGTGCGCGAGGCGTATAACCATCAACCGATCTGGAATGCGCTCGCCGACGGCACCATCGACGTGATTGCCACCGATCACGCCCCGCACGCGCCGGAGGAAAAGACCCGCAACGACATCTTCGACGTGGATTGCGGGTTCCCCGGCGTCGAGACCCAGATGCCGCTGATGCTGACCGAAGTGAACGCCGGCCGGTTCAGCATTTGCGACTACGTGCGCTGGAGCGCGGCCAACCCGGCCATGATCTGGGGACTCTATCCGCGCAAGGGCGTGATCCAGGCCGGCGCCGATGCCGACATCGCCGTCGTCGATCTCGGCCGGGAATGGACGCTCGATGACGCCAGGCTGCAATCGCTGTCGAAGATCACGCCGTTCCATGGCCGCCGCGTGAAGGGCCTGCCGCTTCACACCCTGGTGCGCGGACGCTTCGTGATGAAGGACCGCACACTCGTGCCCGCCACGCGCGGGTGGGGCCGGTCGGTCCATGCCATCCAGCAATTGCCGCCGCCGCGGCCGCAGAATATCGACCGGACCATGAAGGCGATCACCGGCACAGCCGGCCTGCCAGGGATGCGGGGAGCCGCAGCATGATGCCGGCAACCGTTTTTCGACCGGCCGAGCCGCCCGAAATGCCGGTGGAAGAAGAGCACCACGCGTTTGTCGAACTGGAAAAGGTGACCCACACCTACGGTCGCGGCGACCGGAAGATCCAGGCGCTGATCGAGACCGACCTGCGCATCGAGCAGGGCGATTTCGTCGCGCTGGTCGGCCCGTCCGGCTGCGGCAAGTCGACCATCCTCAAGCTGGTGACGGGGCTGATCACCGCGTCGAGCGGCTACGTCTATGTCGCCGGGCGCGAGGTCGGCGCCGAACCGGTTCGCGTCGGCATGGCGTTCCAGAACCCGACCATGCTGCCGTGGCTGAGCCTGCGCGACAACGTCATGCTGCCGCTCAAGATTGTGCCGCCGTTCCGGCGGGAATATCGCGCCAAGCGACGCGGCGAATTTCGCGACCGGGTCGAGGCGCTGCTGGCCCAGGTCGGGCTCGGCGGCTTCAGCGACAAGTATCCGTGGCAGCTCTCCGGCGGCATGCTGCAGCGCGCCTCGCTGTGCCGGGCGCTGATCCACGAACCGCAGCTGCTGATGCTCGACGAGCCTTTCGGCGCGCTCGACCAGTTCACGCGTGAGGAGTTGTGGGCGGTCATGCAGGACCTCTGGATGACGCGCAAGCCGACCGTGCTGCTGGTGACGCACGACCTTAAGGAAGCCGCCTATCTCGCCAGCCGGATCTGCGTGATGCGTGCACGGCCGGGGCGCATCGTCGAGGAATCCGAGGTGGCGTTCCCGCGGCCGCGCACCATCGCCATGTCCTATGAACCGAACTTTGTCGCGCTCACCCAGCGGCTGCGCGAACTCATCATGTCCGCGCAGGCGGACAAGGAGGAGACGTCTTGAACCCGCAGCTTCGCCGCCACATTGCCTCGACGGCCCTGATCATCGGGTTTTTCGTCGTATGGGAGCTGCTCTGTATCGGCTTTGACATCAAGGACATCGTGCTGCCGCGCCCGACACAGATTATTGCGACACTGTTCGATCGTCTTCCGGCGATCCTGCCTCACGCCACGCAGACGCTCTACACCACGCTGGTCGGCTTTGCGCTTGGCATCCTGTTCGGCGTTTTCATCGGCTGCGTGATCGGATCGTCGCGGCTCGCCTATGACGTGGCCTATCCGCTGCTGGTCGGTTTTTCGAGCATCCCGAAGGTCGCCGTGGTGCCGATCTTCGTGCTGTGGTTCGGTGCAGGCACGGTGCCCGCGGTGCTGACCGCGATGATCCTGTGCATCTTCCCCATCGTCGTGAATGTGGCGACCGGGCTCGCCACGACCGAACCCGAGCTCGAGGACGTGATGCGCGCGCTCAAGGCGAGCAAGCTCGACATCCTGACCAATGTCGGACTGCCACGCGCCATGCCGTACTTCTTCGCCTCGCTCAAGGTGGCGGTGACCCAGGCGTTCGTCGGCACCGTCATTGCCGAAACCGTGGCGTCCAACCGCGGTATCGGCAATCTGATGATGATCGCCAGCTCGAGTTTCGACGTGCCGCTGGTGTTCGCGGGGCTGCTGATCCTCGCCATCCTCGGCGTCGGCCTCTACGTCATCTTCTCCTTCATCGAAGTGCGCGTGATCGGCTGGGCACGTCGCAACGACGAATTCGCCATGGGCTGAGCGATGCCCGTTGCCAGGGTTCACCGGATTTCCGCCGCCGCGCCGGACGATGTCGGCGGCATCGAGGCGGCCATCACCGCGGGCCGGATCGACCCGAAGGGCGTCATCGCCGTGCTGGCCAAGACCGAGGGCAACGGCCTGGTGAATGATTTTGCGCGTGGTTACGCGGCGCTTGCGCTGAAGCTGCTTTTTCAGCGGCACCTGCCTGCGGACGATGCGGCGAAGATCTGCATGGTGATGTCGGGCGGTACGGAGGGCGGAATGGCGCCGCACTGGACCGTGTTCGAACGTGCCGAAGGGAACGGGGCCGCAGGACCGGCCCTCGCGATCGGCCGTGCACACACACCGGCGCTGCCGGCGGAGGGTCTCGGCCGTCTCGCCCAGGTCGACATGGTGGCGGAGGCGGTTCGGACGGCGATGGCTGACGCCGGAATCACAGACGCGTCCGATGTTCATTTCGTGCAGGTCAAATGCCCGCTGCTCACCGTCAGCCGCATCGGCGAGGCGGAAAGCCGCGGCGTCACTGTTGCGACCCGTGACACGCTGAAGTCGATGGGGCTGTCGCGTGCCGCCAGCGCCCTCGGCGCTGCCGTCGCGCTGGGTGAAACCGGACGTGCGACCCTCGGTGACGCGCAGATCGGCAACGACTGGTCGATCTGGTCGGGCCGCGCGAGCTGCTCGGCGGGCGTTGAACTGCTCGGCCACGAGATCGTCGTGCTGGGCATGTCATCAGGGTGGGGAGGGGGGCTGGCGATCGATCATGCCGTCATGGCCGACGCCATCGACATCGAGCCCGTGCGTGCGGCGCTCGGCCGTCTGGGGCTCGCGCACGACGGCCAGCTGCCGGCCGCCGGTCGACAATGCGTGTCCGCCGTGCTGGCCAAGGCGGAAGCGAGCCACGATG
>CAZUDR010000220.1:0-6071 GCA_964618715.1 uncultured Undibacter sp.
CGTGCCGCCGTGCCCAACCGCTATGGACCAGGGCGAGGACTCATAAATCCGTTTGTACGAGTGCGGCTCAGTTGATGCCGGCTGCGTGCCAATAGCAACCGGGTTGCTGTGTCGGCGCGAAATGTCGCGATGGGCCAATAGCGGATGTCCACGAAATGGTCCGAGCAAAAGGAAAGACCGCATCGTGTTTGAAGCGCAATAAACGGCGCGAGCGGCAGTTCAGGGCAAAAGGTCATCCGGCGGTGGTTTGTCGGGCGCCACGGCAAGATCGGGAATCGCCGCCTGCGGATCACTCCCATCCGCAGCCGCGACCGGAGAGACCTCTACCTGTACGGCAAAGGGTACGGGCGACTGGTGATCAATCGTGAGATCGGTGTCAAATGCGGGGCTCCGCTCGTCCAGCCCGGTTACGGTCACCTTCGTCAGCGAAAATCCGTCGATCCCATCCGGGTCTTTGAGTCCGGCCTCTTTGACAACTTCCTTGATCTTGCTGCCGACGACAACGATATCCTTTGGCCTCGGTGATCTTGCCATGGTCAGCTGCTCCGAGTTTTATCGTTATAGGGCTAAGGGTAAAAATCTTATGTTTGGCCCTGGCAATTGTCAGCAGGAAAGTTTCCCCAGTGCGGCTCCGGTCGATTGTCGATCGGCCTGGCAGTTGCGACATTCGGGGAAACGGAAACATTGCCGGGACCGCTTGGCAATTGCGCTGGCTGGCGTCCTGCCCCACACGCGCGGGCTCCCCATGATGCCGCCTGTCGCGAGCGCGCGGCCACGGCGGCAGGCCTCTTAAAGACAATCATCACCAGGGAGACGCTACGGCGCGAGCCCGGTGAGGCGGTAACGGGCCACCCCATGGTCTTGTCGAAATCAATTCGTTGAGTGTCGGAAATGTTCGGCCTAGGCTTTCGCTATGCGTTCGAATGCAAATGCTTGCTATGTCACGGCTACCATGATCCCGAACCAGTTTGGAGGCGAGCATGCCCAACGATACGAGTCATGGTCACGGTGAATGGATTGATGTGTTGTCCTGGTCATGGGGCGGCAGCCAATCAGGCACCTATAACTCCGCCACCTTTGACGGGAAATTCATCGTTGAGTATGCCACCCATACGCTGGAAATAGATTTTACAGGCAGCCCCACACCGGCGATTGGGCAAGCGCTGTTGTTTCCGATTATCAATACAGAAGCCGACAAGGTTGATTCTCATTACTTCACGCTGAACTGGATCTCGGCAGACGAGGTCAAGATCACCGACGGCGAAGGCGATATAGTTGGCCTGATATTGGAGCCTACGATGCACGACCTGCAACTTGCCATGGCCGACTTGTTAGGTGTCGACGGGCCGAATTCCGGGCGCGACGGAAATCCTGAACATCGCGCGACCCCTGTCGATATCGTGAGCTTCACCTACGAAAGAATCGACCCGAGCGGACCGGGGTTCGATGTCCACCTTGCCGCCGTGACCGGGGGCGGGACCGGCATTAACATCGAGACCGAGGGCGACACCACGCCGGGCGAGGCGATGGCGCTGCTCAGGAGTGTGATCTCGAAGTTCCCCGTCGATGCCTTCAAGTTCGACTTCGCCGGCGATGATACCGAAGTCGGCGGTGGCGGCGGAAAGGTCAGCTTTCAAGACATCAGCTTCACAAAGTACGTCGACTCGTCGACGGCGACTCTTCTGATCGAAGCCTCGCTCGCCATTCCCGGCAGCGATCCGCTGACGGAAACGGTGGCGGAGATCAATGTTGATGGCCTCAACTTCCACGGGACGGCATCGGAGGTGTTCAAGGCGCTGGCGACGCTGGTGCCCGAGGATAGCTTCGACCTTATGCTCTAACCCGGTCACGCTCCCGGCGCACTTTCACTCTTCGCCCCCGGCCTCAATGCATTGGGTCTGATCGGCTGGCGCAGAAAGCGAAAGATGGCTGCAGCTATAGCAGCCCAAATATCAACTTGGGGGACACTGGAGAGACCGCCGTAAGGCGGTCTTTCTTTTTGCGCTGTGGCAATTGCTGCAGTGCATGAGCCCGGTCGTGGCCCATGTCTGAAATGGGTCATTTGCAGCACCTGTGTATTGCAACACGCCATGTCCGCTTCTGGTCAGAAGCAGACATCACCGGCATGTCTGCTCCACGTCCGCGTTGCCCCCGATAGCGGACATCGACGCGTGCGAACAAACGTCCGCCAACGGCCAAACGCCGGCACCGGCAGGATTATTCTGTTCGCCTGCTCCGGTGGCCGACCGTTCAGTACTGCGCGGACAGTGCGCCGGATGACCTGTGATACTGGCGTTGCGGTGGCGTGGCGCGGGAAGGGGAGTTTTGCGCCTGCCGGACTTCCTGTGCCTGCCGCGCGCGACGGACTGTGTGCCGTGTCTGGCGTGAACCTTGCGTGGTCTTCAGGCGGGCATTCAGCTCCACGAGCGGCGCGGGACTGACCGACTCTGCGGGTTTCAGCCTGGCGACCGGATAATTGCTGTCGCCGTAGTGAACGGCCGACAGCGCGCGGACATCGCCGTGCGCAACGTTCTGCTCGACGGTTGGGGCGTTCAGCCACAGCGCGGGCCCCACGAACAGCGCGAGGCCGCCGAGCAAGGCCATCATATAGATCAGTACGGAGCCGAGCAGGCCTTCATCCGCGTGAGTACTCATAACTGGTCCGGTGGCCGTTTGATGCGCAGCCCCCCGCAAGAATTCTGCCGGATGCGGCCTCGCCAATACATTGCAAATACGTATATGGAACCAAACCTCGGTATACGGTGGACGCCACTGCTATCGGTCCGTGGGGATGCGCCATTCATCATCGGGCGTCATACCGATCCGTCGGCGCCGGCAGGAACAAAAAAACCCGGCAGCGACGCCGGGCTTTCTGTTTGCGGGAAGGCCGGCCCCGGGCCATCAGCGCTCCGCACGCGACCACTGTTCGAGCGCCGCCCAGATCCGTTGCGGCTCGACCGGCTTCTGTAAAACGGGAACGTGATTGTAGCGCGACTCGATTGCGTCGGACGTATAGCCGGTGACGAAAACGAAAGGAATGTTGCGTTTTGTCAGCATGTCGGCGATCGGATAGACGGAACTTCCGCCCAGGTTGACATCGAGAATGCCTGCCTTGAGGTCGTTGCGCGTGGCCGCAAGCAGCGCCTCGCTGATTCCGCAATAAGGACCGTCGACGCGTTGTCCGTTCTCGACGAGCATGTCCGCCAGCATCATGGAGACCATCGGCTCGTCTTCCACCAGCAGGATGTGCTGTCCTGCCATTCGCCGGATGTCGCCGCGTTCCGCACCGGAACCGTCGCTCCGGATCTCGGCCGGTTTCCGGTCCGCGGGCGCCGGCCTGTCGGCCTGGTACGGAACAATGAGGGTGCACCTCAGTCCGTCCGGCAGCCAATCGAACTCCGCCTTGCCGCCAAGCTGGCCCTCGATGCCGCCCTTGATCACGCGCGTCCCGTAGCCGCCCCGGCTCGGGCGCCTGATCGGCGGCCCGTTCGATTCGGCCCAGTGCAAGGTCAACCGGCGCGGCGTTGTCTCCCAGTCGATCCTGATCCGCCCCTCGTCAACCGACAGGGCGCCATACTTGGCGGCGTTGGTCACCAGCTCGTGCAGCGCCAGCGCGATTGTTTGCGCGATGGCGGCCGGCAGCATGACATTCGGGCCGGTCGCCTCGATCCGCTCGCTCTCGCGCCCCATATACGGGGCTACCTCTTCGTCGACGAGTGTCCCGAGATCGGCGCCCTCCCAGCGCGAGCTCGCCAGCAGCTTGTGCGCGGTGGACAGCGCGCGGATCCGGCCGTCCAGCGTGGCGACGTATTCGTCGATCGTGTCGCAACGCGTGAGACGCATGATCGCCTGGATCACCGCAACGACATTGCGCGCCCGGTGATCAACCTCCTCCGCAAGCAGCATGCGATGCTCTTCGGCACGCTTCCGGTCGGTGATATCGACAGTGACGCCGCTCAGTCGAATGACCCTTCCGTCGCTGCCGAAGCTCGCCGCGACGACGCCGATACAATGGCGGATATCGTCATCGGTCCGGCAGACGCGGAATTCTGTCTGGAACGTATTGGAATTCACGGTGACCTTGCGGAAGGTCTCCAGCAGGCGAGGCAGGTCGTCCCGATGGATGAGCCTTTTTACGGCGCGCAGCGTGGGCACGAACCGGTCGGGATTGACACCGAAAATCCCGTGCTGACCCTTGTCCCAGCTGACGTCCCCGCGTGTGACATTCCATTCCCAGGAGCCCATCTGGCCGGCCGCCAGGGCGAGGCTGCGCAACTGCTCTGCCTGGCGCAATTGCGCGGTGGAAGCGGCGAGTTCCGCCGTCCGCTCGGCCACCCGGGCTTCGAGACTCCGGTTGAGCAGCTCGAGCTGCTGCGTCTTGCGATAGAGCTCGACAAAGACTTTCACCTTGGCCCGGAGCACCTCCGGGATAACCGGAACCGAGACGTAGTCGACCGCACCCATCTCGTATCCGCGCAGGCGGTCGACGTCGTTGAAGAGGATGGCCGAGATGAAGATGATTGCCGTTTGCCTGAAACGCGGATGCTCCTGGATCATCGCTGCCAGCTCGAAACCGTCTGTTTCCGGCATGCAAACGTCGATGAGCACAACCGCTATTTCATTCTTCAGCAGGATTTCGAACGCCTGCCGGGCGCTCGTTGCCGTGAGCAGGTTTTCGCCCAACCCGTCGAGTACGGCCTCATGGCTGATCAGCTTTGAAGGCTGATCGTCAACGAGCAGAATGTTGACCTTGTCGGTTGCCATCCCGCTGCTCCGCTACCGGTGCAGCCAGTTGCGCAGGGTCGACAGCAGCTGCTCGGTATCGACAGGCTTGGCGAGGTAGTCGGAGGCGCCGGCTTCCAGGCACTTCTCGCGGTCGCCCTTCATCGCCTTGGCGGTCAGTGCGATGATGGGGAGACGGCGGTGCTGCGGATTTTTCCGGATGGCCGATATGGCCTGGTAGCCGTCCATGCCGGGCATCATGATGTCCATGAGCACAAGCGCCAGCGGCGGTGTCGACTCGATCAGCTGGATAGCCTCCAGCCCGGTGGTGGCGGTCAGCACCTTCATGCCGCGCCGCTCGAGGACGCTGCTCAGGGCGAACACATTGCGGGCATCGTCGTCGACGAGAAGGACGGTCGAATTCGCCAGCTGCTCGTCCGAACCGTACAACTGCTGCAACATTCTCTGCTTTTCCGGCGGCAGATCGGCCACGACGCGGTGCAGGAACAACGCGGTCTCGTCGAGCAGTCGTTCCGGCGATTTGACGTCCTTGACGACGATGCTGCGCGCCATCGAATGCAGAAGGACGTCCTCTTCCGCCGTCAGCTCCCGGCCGGTGAAGACGATTACGGGCAGGTCCGAGAGCGCAGGTTCGGACGCAATCTGTTTCAGAACGTCGAACCCGGAGACGTCCGGCAGCCGCAGGTCCAGAACGACACAATCGAACGATTCGGACCGGAGCAGGGACATGCATTCCTCGCCCGTGCCGGCTGTCCGGATGTCGACGTCGTCGTGACCGAGCAGCTCCCTGATGCTCATCTGCTCGGCCGCATTGTCTTCAACGACCAGCAGCCGTTTCTGTCGACGCCTGGCGTAGGTTTGAATTCGTGCGAGGGCGTCTTCGAGCTCTTCGGCATTTGCGGGTTTGGTGAGGAACGAGAACGCCCCCCGCGACAGGCCGTGCTGACGGTCTTCGTCGGAGGTCACGATCTGAACCGGGATGTGGCGGGTCTCGGCATTCCGCTTGAGCTGGCTGAGCACGTTCCAGCCGAGCGTGTCCGGCAGGAAAACGTCCAGCGAGATCGCGCTCGGGCGGTACCGGCGGGCGAGATCGATGGCGTCCGCGCCGCGCGCGGCCATCAGCACCTTGAAGCCCTGCTCGTGCGCGAGGCCCGCCAGGATGCGCGCATAGTGCGGGTCGTCCTCGACGATCAGGAGCGTCGGATCGTCCGGCTGGATGTCGAGGCGGTCGTCGGGAATGTGTTCGATCGGCCGCTCGGGGACGCGGATCTCCTGCCGGAAGGTCGACGCCGCGGGCTCGCCGGTGCTCGGCGCGTGCTGGCTGTTGG
>CAZUDR010000221.1:0-6045 GCA_964618715.1 uncultured Undibacter sp.
TGGCGACCATCGTCGCCAATCTTTTCGGCGACCGCAGCATCTGGAGTGCGATCATTTTTGCCGCCTGCAATGCGGGCGAAGCCGTCATCGTCGCCGGGTTGATCCATCGGTACTTCGGTCGCACGTTCCGTCTCGATCGGCTGCAACGCGTGCTGGGTCTGGTGGTGGCGACGCTTGTCGGCACCGCCATCTGCGGACTTGGCGGTATGCTCGGCTTCGCACTGTTCCACAGTTCACCCGCATCCTTGCTGACAGTGTGGCAGCACTGGTTTGCGTCGGACGCCATCGGCATCCTGACCGTCGCACCGCTCGTCATCGGGTTGTTCTCCGTCCTGCGCAAGCCGCCGCCGCGCAGGGAATTCGTCGAAGGTGCACTGGCCCTCGCCGTGATCGCGGCGCTGAGCGGTCTCGCTGTTTCCCTGCCGCGCGAAACGTGGCTGATCGAGGTCGCAGCCGTTTTGCTTTTCCCGTTGCTGGTCTGGCTCAGCGCCCGCTGCGGTCCATTCTTTGCCGCAACGGGTGTATTCATCTTCGCTTTCGCGATTGTCTGCGCGACGACATACGGCATCGGGGTGTTCGGGGATCCGGACGTATCGGTTACGGAGCGGGTGCTGGCCGCCCAGACCGGCATTCTGGCCCTGTCCTTCTGCGCGCTGGTCCTCGCCGCACTGTTTGCCGAACGGCGTCAGCACATCAACGCGCTGATCGATCGTCAGCGGCAGCTGCAGACTGCGCTGAAGGCGGCGGAGCAGGCCGACCACGCCAAATCGATCTTTCTCGCCGCGGCGAGCCACGACCTGCGCCAGCCCTTGCAGACGCTGAATCTCCTGCGCACGTCGTTGAGCCAGCGCGCAAAGGATGCCGAGACCCATGCCCTGATTGCCGAGATGGAGCACTCGGTAAAGGTCATGAACGGCATGCTGATCAGCCTGCTCGACATCAACCGGCTTGAATCCGGAACATTAAGTCCCGTCAGGACGGATTTCCCGGTCAATGAGCTTTTTGACTCGGTGGTCAGGGATTTTCGCGAGCGGATCGCAGAGAAGGGTCTGCAGCTGCGGGTGGTGCGATCGCGGCTTTCGGTTCGCAGCGACCGCCGCATGCTCGAAGAGGTAATCCGCAATCTTCTGTCGAACGCCGTCCGCTACACGGAGCAGGGACGCATCCTGGTGGGATGCCGCAGGGCGGGCGACAGGTTGCGTATCGAGATATGGGACAGCGGCGTCGGCATCATGGGGGAGGACCTTCCGCGCGTCTTCGAGGAATACTATCAGGCCCAGAACAGCAAGCCGCTCGGCGGGTTCGGGCTTGGTCTGGCGATTGTGCAGCGACTGGCAAAGATTATGGATCACCCGATCGATGTGCGATCGACTCCCGGCAGAGGTTCCGGCTTTTTCATCGAGGTTCCGCTGGGGCGCGAGGTCAGCGCGGCACCGGTGGCGGAACGTGCATCCAAAATCGAATCATTGCCGTTGGCTATCCTCATCATTGAGGACGACAATTCCTTGCGGAGTTCACTCGATTCATTGTTCCGGTCACTGGGCTCCCGGGTTGTATCGGTCGCGACCGCCAATGAAGCGCTGGCCAGGATCTCGGAAATTGGAATCCGTCCCGATGTGGTTGTCTCCGACTACAATCTGCCAGGCAGGATGAACGGCATCGAGGCCGTCAGGGCGTTGCGCAAGCAGCTGGCGTGGAATATCCCGTCGATCGTGCTGACCGGCGACACGCGCAAGGAAGTGACCGAGGAACTGGCCAGAAACGAGGTTGGCATTGCGTTCAAGCCGATCAATGGCGAGAAGCTTTTGCAACTCGTCATGGCGTTTCATGAAGCCGAACAGGCCCGCAAATCCTGATCGCTGCAGCTCCCCGTACAACAGGCGGACTCTCGCCGACACCGTCATGAAGCAGAAAGACCGCCTCGCGGCGGTCTTTCCGAAAGTCGTTCAAACGATCTGATCGGCGGTTAGCGGGCTACGGACTCGTTTGGCCGGAAAGAGCGCACTAGCCGACGATCTTGTTGATCGCCTTGGGCAGCGGATCCGACTTGTGTTTCTTGCAATAGTCCGTGACCTTTTTCGAGTTGCTTCTCACGCGCCTGAGGTCCACCACGTCGATGTTCCTGGAGGCCGCGTAGTAGCCGGCCATCCACGAGCGAACGAATTCCTGATCGATCAGGTTGTATCCGAGCAATTCGCCGCAGGTGATCTTGTTCATATCGAGCCTCACCTGCGCCGTCGCCGGCAACAAGGCCGTGCCGAAAAACACTGCGACGACAGCAACAGCAATCCGGTGCATGGTCGTTCTCCGCCTGTTGATATGCCTCATTGTCCGGCCGTCGCCTTGTCCAGGCCGGACATTACCGTTTCGTTCTGGTGGAACTTGCACCAGGCCTTCACGTTCACGACGTTCTTCCGAAAGGCGCCGAGATCGACCCAGGTCTTGCCGGTCTGGTAGCTGTACCAGCCGCTCATCCAGGCGGAGAAGGCTTCCGAATCGGCCGGTCCCATCGCCAGGTACTGCGAGCATTTGATCTTGCGCATCTCGATGGTGACCTGCGCGTTCGCCGCCGCGCCGAACACAGACACGGCGAGAGCGATGCTCGCCAATTTCAAAGGTAACTGCATGGACATGGCTTTCTCCCTTGGCCCGTTCCGCGGCCGCTTCGTGCGTTGACCCAGATTAGGTCAACCCGGCGGGGTGGCGCGCGGCAATGTCGCCGCGGCCGTCCGCGATCGACGGCACCGCACGGATTATGCGGCGTGTGGAGAAAGAAACGAGTTGGACCTAGGTCCTATACGGGACGACGGGCCGTCCCCGCATGCCGGCGCTAGAACCGGGTCCGGTGCCGCCGCGGAAAGGCGTAAGGGTAGGGGTAGTCATCCCAGCGGTAGTGGTAGACCGACCCGCGCCAGGCATAGAGGCAGTAGTAGCCTGCATAGGCGCAGCGTTCGCGCCAGTTCGAATAGCCGTGCGAAGTGCCTGAGTAGATGGATTTGCCGCCCCGAAACCCCTCGAGGTCTGCCGCATCGGACCGGGCCGGCACGGCAACGACGATGGCCGCACAGATTGCGGCCGTCAGGATGAGCGGTTTCATGGTGAGGCGAGAACCGGCGGTCACTTGCAGCCTCCAGCGAAAAATTTCAGGCCTTCCCGTTTCCGACAGGCGAAACCGAATGGCAAATCAAAACGGCCGCCTTGGTTAAGTGCGGGAACATGTTGCCTTATTTTGCCCGCGGCAGCAGGGTAAACGGCTCCGGTTTCGACCGTAATTCCGCCAACCGGCTGGACCAGGGTCCACTATGCCGGCCGGCGCCGCGGAGACATAGTCGAGGCCGTCCTGGTCTCCCGGCTGGCGGGGCGAGCACCGTGAGGGGACGATGAGGCAGGCGGGTATCATTCTGTTGCTCCTGATCGTTGCCGGATGTTCATCGTCCGGCGACCTGTTTCGTCAGGACGAGCCCAGGCCCGAAGCGATTGCGACCGAGCCGGCGCCGCAGGCCGGCCCGGGACAGGCTGCCGCTCCCCCGAGCGCGCCGCCGCCGGGGAACCTCACGCCGGCAGCGCGCGCTGCGGCCCCGCAGACTGCCGTTGGCGGCGAACTGCTGGATTGTGTCACCGATTCCTGCAAGGTGAATTGCTCGCCAAAGGTTGCGAAACAATTCAGGCCGAAGTGGTGCGCGCGGTTCAAGGAGCCGGTCGAGTAAAGACAGTTTGCGCGATCAGGTCACCAGCAGCCAGCCGCCGACTCCGACAAGGATTGCGCCGACCGCGTAGCTCAAGGCGCGGCCCGCCGGGACGAGCTTCTCGGCAAGGATCAGAACGGCCAGACCGGCAATCCAGATCAGGTTCATGACGCCGCCGGCGAACAGCAGCAGCATGAGCACCCAGCAGCAGCCGACGCAGTAGAAGCCGTGCCCGAATCCCATGCGCCAGGCCCCGCCGGGTCCGTCGTGCCAGTGCCGGGACAGATAGTGCGCGGGCGACCGGCAGTGTTCCAGGCACGCCTGCTTCAGGGGCGTGAGCTGGTAAAGGCCGGCGGCGACCAGCAGTGCGGCCGTCAGATGGCGATCGACGCTCCACATCATCATCGCATGCAGCACGCCCGCCCGCTCCAGCAGCCAGTGCAGCAGCGTTGCACCGGCGCTGAACGCGAGCCAGCTCGAGACATAGCCCGCATAGAACATGCCGGTCGGGACCACCGCGCGAGGTCGTTGACCCCGCGCCTGGGCGTTCCGTGCGACGCGGGCATAGAGCAGGACCATCGGCGCAGCGCTCGGTGTCATCATGGCGATCATCATGATCCACCACATGGACAGCATGACGATCCAGTAGAACAACGACCAGTTCATGGAAGCGGACGCGTGGGCCGGCGGGGGGAACGCGGCCGTCGTCATGCGGACGGCACTCATTCCGGTCCCGGCGCCGGTCAGCAGCCATAGCCAGGCGAGGACGCTGATCAGGATCAGGCCGCTGCCGACGATCAGGCGATCGCGCGCGAGCAGATTTTCAGCCGGAGTTGATGCCGGGTGCATGACTTGCTTCGGTCCCGAGTGACGAACCGGACGTTGCCGAAAATTCTAGCGCCTGCCGCCGTACGTCTTCTCCTCGATGATCCCGTAAGGACCGTACGCCACGTCGACAAGAAAGCCGTACTTGCCGATGCTGTCGAGCGCGATGTCGCCCGTTGCACGGAACGTCCCGCTCGCCATCTCGGCCGTGCGGAATTCGAATCCGTCGGGCAGGACGATCTGCGCGCGATGCGGCTTGCCCGTGACCGGGTTCCTGATCGGCTCCAGGCTCATCTCCATATGTCCCGGCACCTTGAAGTGCCCGGTGCCGGCCTTCAGGTCGCATTCGAATTCTATGTCGGCAAAGATCGGATCGAACTCCTTCACGATCGTCGTGCCGTAGATGACAAACGGTGTCGTCGGCTCCTGTTCCTTCCCGCCGAGAATCTGGAAGAGCGCTTCCCTTTGCTCGGGCGTTGCCTGCTCGCTGATGAAGCCCTGGGCCATGCCGCCGCCCTCGTGCACCGGCCCGGGCCAGCGGTAACGCGCGCCGACGATGAGGTTGTCGAGCCGCACATCGCCAAACCATCCCTCCACGATGTTGTGCGCCTCAAGCCCTTCACAGACATCGTTGGTCGGCGGCGCGTTGAACTCGCAGGGGCAGCCGTAATTGCAGCTGCAGGCGGCGATCTTGGGCCCGCGGATCATCCAGTCGACATAGGCCATGCCAATTTCTCCAGACTTTCGACAAATGCGCTACTGACATACAGGCGCTTGCTGCAAGGCTATCGTGGGCGACGGGAAAAATCATCCGGGATGTGCGTGACCTGGCCTCCACGCACCCGATCAACAGGCTGGCGGCGTCGCGGCGCATGGCCTAAAACCGCCGCCGGACCGGCCGGAGGCCGGGGCATCTCACAGGAATTCCCAGCACCATGCGGATCGCGGCCACATACGACAGCAACGGCAAGATTTTCGGCACCGTCGAGGACAGCACGTTTCGCCCGCTGCTCGCGGGCGGGGCGCCGCTGCGCGACCTGCGCGACGTGATCGCGCTCGTCGGGCGGGGCGTTGCCGCGCTTGCGCACGGGCCGGCGCAGGCGCTCGACCAGGTCCGGCTTGCGGCCCCGGTCGGCCCGCTCGCCAAGAACGTCATGAGTGTCGGCAAGAACTATCACGACCACGCGCAGGAATTCGCGCGCAGCGGCATCGACCAGTCCGGCGACAAGCAGGAAGTGCCCGAGTTCCCTGTGGTCTTCACCAAGGCGGTGACCTCGCTGTCCGATCCCGGGCAGCCCATTCCCGCGTCGGCCGATCCCAGCAACTCCACCGACTACGAGGGCGAGTTCGGTGTGGTGATCGGGCGGGCGGGCAAGAACATCAAGCGGGCCGACGCCTACGACCACGTGTTCGGTTACACCATCGTCAACGACGCCACCGCCCGCGCCATCCAGCAGCGCCACAAGCAATGGTTCCTCGGCAAGAGCCTCGACGGCTTCTGCCCGGTGGGGCCCTTTCTGGTTACGTGCGACGA
>CAZUDR010000222.1:0-6043 GCA_964618715.1 uncultured Undibacter sp.
CTCAATCTGCTCACCATCAATGCGATGGCTGCGGCAGACTCGATTCTCGTCCCGCTGCAATGCGAGTTCTTTGCGCTGGAAGGTTTGTCGCAGCTGCTCAAGACGGTCGAACAGGTGAGGTCGAATCTCAATCCGAAGCTCAGCATTCACGGCATCGTGCTCACCATGTTCGACTCGCGAAATAATCTGTCCGGCCAGGTGGTCGCCGACGTGCGCGAGTTCATGGGACCAAAAGTCTACGACACCATCATTCCGCGCAACGTGCGCATTTCGGAAGCGCCGTCACACGGAAAACCGGTGCTGGTCTACGACCTCAAATGCGTCGGCAGCGAAGCCTACTTGCGGCTTGCGACGGAAATCATCCAGCGCGAAAAGGAATTGAAAGCGAGCTAGTGGCCGGCGTGCGAATCTGACCCGGCAACGACAGACAAGACTTGAAAGCGATCAAGCGAGGCAGATGTGGCGGCGGATTCAGGAGCGGCGGCAATGGCGGATCATAGGCGATTGGGACGCGGCCTGGCCGCTCTGATCGGCGATGTCAGCGATGACAGCACGCCTGCCGAGCAGGGGCGCAGGGCGCGGCGCGCGCCGATCGAAAACCTGCAGCCGAATCCGCGCAATCCGCGTCGCGCGTTCACCGATGCCGAACTCGACGAACTGGCCGGCTCGATCCGCGAGCGCGGCATCATTCAGCCGATCGTGGTGCGGCAGGCCGGTGGCGATACTTTCGAAATAATTGCCGGCGAGCGGCGCTGGCGCGCCGCGCAACGCGCCGGCCTGCACGACGTTCCGATCGCGGTGGTCGATGCCACCGACGCGCAGTCGCTCGAATTCGCCATTATCGAAAACGTGCAGCGTACGGATCTCAACCCCATTGAAGAAGCGGCGGGCTATGTCGCGCTGATGGAGCAATGCCATCACACCCAGGAGGAGGTGGCCCAGATCGTCGGCAAGAGCCGACCCTATGTTGCCAACATGGTGAGATTGCTGAAACTGCCGGAGCCGGTGAAGACTCTGGTGCGATCCGGCAAGTTGTCTGCGGGCCATGCGCGGCTGCTGCTCGGCCAGTCCAATGCCGAGGAGTTCGCACAGTCCATCGTCGACAAGGGTCTGACCGTCCGCCAGGTCGAGCAGATGACGCGCGAGAACGGCGCGGATGCGCGACATGACGGCCGCGGCGAGCGATCCGGGTCGGCGAAAGCGGGCGGGAAAGACGCCGACACGCGCGCACTGGAGCGGCGGCTGGCGGACGCGCTCGGTCTCGATGTGAGCATCGACCACCGCGGCGAGGCTGGCACGCTGCACATCAAATATCGCGACCTCGATCAGCTCGATGGTGTGATTCGCAAGCTGACCGATTAGGCGTGCTGACCGGATCGGTCGAGTTCCTCCGGCAAGCGTTGTCGCCAACCCGGGCCCTTGGCACCAAATTGCCCGTGCGAGGTCCGCCGGTGCCGGGGCACCAATCAGACGGCAGGAACCACCCGCACCGCAACTGCGTTAAGGCGCCACCGGTTGAGGAGGCGCAAATGAATCTTGTTCTGCTTCTGATTGTCATCGTCCTGCTGGTCGCGGTCCTGCCGACCTGGCCATACAGCAGTGGCTGGGGCTATTACCCCTCGGGCGGGCTTGGCCTCGTCCTGCTGATTCTGGTGGTGCTGGCGCTTATGGGCCGCGTCTAGCGCGGCCGCGGAACACTATTCGCTATCCGCGCGCGACCGCGGATGCGACCGGCCGTGCAGAAGATCGGAATCGGTGACCGCATCGACCACCGCCTGCAATGCGCTGGTGATCTTGCCGGTGATGGTCCGGGGCTGCGCGCTGCGCTTGCGGCGCGCTGCCGTCTTGCCCTGGACCGCAGCCGCGCGAGCGGTAGTCTTCGGCCTGTGAGCGGAACGTTTCGCCGCCACCTTCTTCGCGCCTGACGTCGCCGCCGCCTTGCGCGACTTCTTCCCTTTTCCGGCGCCCGCCGTGTTGCGCGGTTTGCGAGCCATAAATGTTCCCCCGCCGTTCCTGCCGCTGGGAGGTCTAGCCTAGAAGGCGATACCCGTCCGCGCCAAGGGGGGCCGGGTGGAATCATACCGCGGTCGCTGCTAAGGCACATGACGACTGCACAGGAACGATGAGGGAGGATACCGGTGCCCGCACCCATGCACGGCGAGATGCAGCCCACCGTTTACCGTTTCAAGCTCGGTGGCTTCGAAATCGCCACTGTCCTTGACAGCAAGGCGATCCGCGGAAACCTGCATCCGACCTATGGCGCCAACGCCAGCGCCGACGAGGTGCAGAAGCTCGCCCGTGAGAACAACATCGATCTTGAGCGGATCGAGCATCCAAACGTCCCGACCCTGGTCAACACCGGAAAGGAACTGATCCTGTTCGATACCGGCAACGGCGCGTTGCCGCATGAATACGAACAGCTCAGGCAGCGCATGCCGCCCGGCAATCTTGTGGACCGGATTGCCCCGCTCGGTCACAAGCCTGAGGATATCGACGTCATCGTTACCACGCACGGCCATCCCGATCACATCGGCGGATTGACCAAAGGCGGCGAGCCGGTATTTCCCAACGCGCGCTACGTCTTCGGTGCCGCCGAATTCGACTTCTGGAAGAAAGGCGAGAACGTGCGCGAGGCGCGCAAGTTCAACCGCGAACTGTTTGTAAAGACCTGCGTGCCGCTCTCAAATCGCTCGACCTTCATCCAGCCGGGCGACGAGGTTGTCCCTGGCATCACTGCAGTGGATGCCTTCGGCCATTCGCCCGGCCTGCTCGCCTTCCATCTCGAGAGCGACGGAAAACGCTTCATGATCACCGCCGACACGGTGACGCAGTACGTCATGGCGGTGCAGCGTCCGGAATGGTACTTCGAGATGGATGACGACAAGGACAAGGCAGTGGCGGTCCGCAAGCGCATTCTTGACATGCTGGCGACCGACCGCATCTTCTTCTCGAGCTTCCACATGCCGTTCCCCAGCATCGGCTGGATTGACAGGTGGCAGGGCGGCTACCGCTGGGTGCCGCACAGCTATCAGCTGAACCTGTAGGCGTTTGCAGCGGCTATTGCCGGCCCCAGTTAAAGCGCGATTTTCCGCCGCCGGAGAAGCGAACGGACTCGTCGCAGAGCTCGACCTTGTCCTTGACGGTTTCCGCCGACTTGTTGTCGAAGACGACGGTACGACAGAAGGTGCCATCGAGCAGAAGTTCGGTCATCCGGCCGGTGCGCACCTCCGACGGTTCGCTGTACGTCTTCAGGTCCGACTTGAAGGTGCCGAACACGACCACCGCGCCGATAAACAGGTTGGCGCCGATCACCAGGGCCGCAAAGGTGGAGAGCAGGACGGTTTGCCAGAACTCGACGCGCTGCGCACGCGACCGGCGGGCGGCGCGGCGGGTCTCGACGGACGGCGCACTGGCGCTGGCGTTCGGCATGTCGGCAGTCGAATTCATGATTCCATCATCGCCGAAAACCTTTGAACGGCGCTGAAAGATTTATTTCAAATTTGAGATTTTCGGCGCCCGGTTAACGGGCGTTAAGCCTTGCGGCGGGCGTTGACCGCCAGCGCCAGCAGCGTGCGCTGGGCGATCGCCTCCGCCAGGCCGCCGTGCCGGCGGGCGTCGAGCGAGGCTTCGGCCAGTTGCTGCATGGCGCGCGCGAGGCGGGACGGCGTCCAGTTTCGCAGGGCGTCGCCGACGAGCGCCTTGCGGGTGAAGTGCACCGGTGGCGCGGCGCGGGTCATCACGGCGTCGGCGCTCTCGCCGCCGTCCATGGCGACCCGCATCCTGTGCAGATTGGCAACCTGGCGAATCGCCGCCGACAGAATTGCCGCCGGGGACGACCCGCCGGCACGCGCCTTGGCGAATTCACCGTCCATGTCGGTGGTGCGGCCGGCAAAAGCGGCGTCGATCACGCCGTCGAGGGCCAGGCCGGAGGCATCCGACACAACCGCCATCACATCGGCAATCTCCACGCGGCCGGCGTCGGCCGCGTAGAGCGCAAGCTTGCGAATTTCGTTGCGGGAGGCGAGCCGGTCCCCGCCGAGCAGGGATTGCAACGCGGTGCGCGCATCCGGCGTGATGGTCAGGTTGGCCGTTCGCATCTCCTCGTCGATCAGGCGCGCGAGCGCGGCGTCGTTGTCGACGTAGCAGGGGAGCGCCGCCGCCGTCTTCGCCTTCTCGCAGAGAACGCGAAGCGGCGCGTTGCGGCGCAGGTCGCCCGCCTCGATGATGATGCGGCATTCATTCGACGGCTGGGCGATGACGCCCTCGACCGCGGCGGTGATGTTGCGGCTGCCGGCCTTCACCAGCACCGCGCGGCGGCCGCCGAACAGCGGTACGGTGTGCGCTTCCTCGACCAGCCGCGCCGGATTGGCAGACAGCTCCTCGCCCTCGACGCGCACGAACGAGAATGGATCGGCGGGATCGTCGACCGAAGCGCGCACCAGTGCCTCTGTGCGCTCGCGCACCAGACCCGCGTCCGGTCCGAACACCAGCACCACCGGCCGCTCCTGGTCGGGGCGGGCAATGAAGCGGTCGACGTCGGAGGCCTTGATGGCGGTCATGGACTTTTGATCTGCCTCATCCCGGGGAGCGCACGAAGTGCGCGTCTCGAAGGATGGGGCGGCCTCATGGTTCGAGACGGCGCTTCGCGCCTCCTCACCATGAGGCCGATCAGGTCTAGGACCCCGCCACGAAATACGAGGCGAGGCGCGAGTGGATGTTGTCGACAATGACCTTGGCGGCGCGGTTCTCGGCATCGCGCTGGCCGCGCTGGCCGGCGAAGCGCTGCTGCTGCCCGGGAATGTTGTACGACACGCGCGAGAACGTCTTGCCGGTGATCACCGGTCTGTTGGTGGCGATATCGATCAGCGTGTAGGTGGCATTGATGCCGTAGTTCTCAACCTCCGGCCGCGCGCTGGTAATGTCGACGATCACCTTCAGCTGCTTGGACGAGAGTTTGATCTCGAGCCGGTGCGTGGGCGGCAGTGCGGGGCCGCCGCCGGTCAGCCTGAAGATCAGATCGTCGCGGACTTCGTGGCCAACGCGGGCGAGGCGGCTGCCGTCAGGTTCATTGATGCCGGCGACCTCGACGGCGGCCAGCCGGTTGCCGAGCCCGGCGCCGTGCACGGTGGCCGAATCGCCATAGAGCGGCTGGAAGCAGCCGGCAACCAGGCCGGCCAGCGCCAGCGTCGGCAGCACACGAAGAAGCCGCGCGGTTTCAAGCCACCACATTGACGATCCTTTGCGGGACGACGATGACCTTTTTCGGGCTCCTGCCGTCGAGCGCCTTTTTTACCGCATCGAGGGCCAGAACGGCAGTCTCTATATCGTCTTTTTGAGCATCCCTGGCCACCGTCACGTCGGCGCGTTTCCGGCCATTGATCTGCACCGGCAGGGTGATGGTGGGCTCGACCAGCAGGCCGCGTTCGACCTCGGGCCAGCTTTCGGTCGAGACCAGCGTGTCGTGGCCGAGCGCGGCCCAGCACTCCTCTGCGAGATGCGGCATCATCGGGTGGAAAAGGCGGACCAGGATGTCGCCGGCCTCGCGCAGCGCCCAGGCGACGTCGGGCCCCGGTGCCGTCTCGGCAGAGCCGATGGCGTCGGACAGCGCGTTGGCGCATTCGTAGATATGGGCGACGCAACGGTTGAAGCGCAGCCTGGCGATGTCTTCCGACACGCTGGCAAGCGCGCGGTGGGCGGCCTTGCGGATGGTGAGCGCCTGCTCGGAGAACCGGGCCGGGCGGTCGGCGGGCGCCTTGACGTCGGCAATCTCGCCGACCAGCCGCCACAGCCGCTGCACGAAACGCGAGGCGCCCTGGACTCCCTCTTCTGACCAGATGACGTCGCGGTCGGGTGGCGAGTCGGACAGCATGAACCAGCGCGCCACGTCAGCGCCGTAGCTGTCCATGATGTCGTCGGGGTCGACGGTGTTGCGGCGCGACTTCGACATCTTCTCGATGTGGCCGATCTCCACGGGCTCGCCGGTGGCGGCGAGCACTGCCTTGCGGGTGTCGCCTTCGGTCGTCACCGTCACCTCGGCCGGCAT
>CAZUDR010000223.1:0-6005 GCA_964618715.1 uncultured Undibacter sp.
CGATCTACCGGTCAACGGCACCATCGACAGCTTGGCGTCGGCGGCCGGGATATAGGCTTCCGGCAGGCCGAGCTCCTTGCGCACGATATTGGTGCCGCGGGTCAGCGCCACCATCTTGTAGAAGGCGTGCATGCGGCTCATCGACTGCCGTCCGAAGCCGCAGTCGCTGGTCAGGATCAGCCGCTCGGGCTCGATATACTCAAGTGCCTTGCGGATCAGATCGGCGATTTCCTCCGGCCGTTCCACCTGCAGCGTGCGGTGACTGATCACACCGAGCGCGATCTTCTTGTCCTTGCCGATCAGCTTGCCGAAGTGCTCGAGGTCCATGCCCTTGTTGAACGCGCCCTCGACGGTGAGCACGTCGACATCAAGCTCGTTCAGGTAGGGCAGTGCCGCCTTGTAGGACTGGTCCCTGCTGGCCACCCGCTGCGCGGCCGGGCTGCCCCAGCAGGTGTGGCACCACACCTCGCACTTGTCGCGCAGGCCCTTCACTTCGTCGTTGAAGGCTTTCACCCATTGCTCGGGTTTGATGGTCTGGTTGGGATCGGCGATGACCTGGTGGATCGCCGGTTCCTCGATCTGCACCAGCGGCGCGCCGGCATCGGCCAGCGCGTGATACTCCCTGTTCAGGGCGGCGGAAAGATCCATCAGCAGTTCGAGCCGGTTGCCGTAGTGCTCGTCGGTCAGCATCAGCGCCAGTATCTGCGCCGAGATCGAGCCGATCTTCACCGGCCTGTCGGTCATCGGCGCGATCGCCTTGTAGGCGCGGTCGAGCTGCAGGTCGCTCGCGCCGATCTTGCCGGTGACCGGCGGCGTCATGCGGGTCTCGATCACCTCCCACATCAGGTCGCCCGGCCCCTTGTCCTTCATGAACCCGGCCGGCGGCACTTCCACCCGCGGCGCGCCGACGCCCTGTACCCGCTCGGTCACGTAGCTCACCCAGCTGCGCCCGGCGACGTCGTCGTCGAGCCGCGTGTCGCCGTCGACGAAGATGTCGATGCCGGCGCGGTGCTGGGCGGCGACGTGGCAGGCCAGGCAGTCGAAATGCTGCTCGCGGTAGGCGAGGCGGGAAAAGCCCTGCGACAGCGGAATGCCGCGCAGGTTCGCGGTGTACCAGCTGGGACGGGGCAGGGCCCCCGTGGTGGTGGTCAGAAGCGCCCTGTTCCTGGTTGTAGTGAACACCGTGACCTCCGCTTTCCCATCTTGAAAAGACTGCGTTTTTCGCCGTTTTGCGATAGACTGAATAAGTTCAACCGAGGAAGGTCAAGCACCCGGGCATGGCCGCGGCGTCCGACACGACACAGAACATCACACGACTGACGCCGCTCGCCGAAGTGCTGGCGCTGATCGAGCAGGAGGTGAAGCCGGTCACGCCCCGCACGCTCGACGTGGGCGCGGCCGGCGGACGCACGCTCGCGACCGACGCCGCGGCGCCGGCACGGCCGAGCGCCGCGCTGGCGCTGATTGACGGATGGGCGCTCGCCGCCGACCTGACGCTCGATGCCGGCGGCTATGCGCCGGCGCTGCTGCCGGAACCGCCGCAACGCGTCGAAGCGGGCCAGCCGGTTCCGATCGGCGCCGACAGTGTCGCGCCGCTCGATGCGGTCCGCGTGACGCAAGGCGGCGCGGAAGCGCTTGCCACCATCAGTCCGGGCGACGGCGTTTTGCCGGCGGGCGGTGATTGCGATCCTGCCATTCCGCTCAGCCGGGCGGGAGAGCGCCTGCGCGCGGTTGACCTCGCTGCCTTTGCCGCCGCCGGCATTGCCCGCGTTATCGTACGCGAGCCGCGTATACGCGTGGTGCCGTTGCGCGGCAGCGGCATCGTCATGGCGGCGGCACGGCTGATTGCCGCCGATACCGGGCGGCGCGGCGGGGCCGTGCGGCTGGATGACGGCGGTCGCGATTTCAGCACGGTTCTGGCAGCCGACACTGCCGACGCCATTGTCGCCATCGGCGGCACCGGCGCGGGACGCAACGATGCCAATGTGCACACGCTTGCACGCGAAGGCCGGCTCGCCGTGCACGGCATCGCGCTCTCGCCCGGCGAAACCGCCGCGCTCGGCTTTGCCGAGGCCCGGCCGGTCCTGCTGCTGCCGGGCCGGCTTGATGCCGCACTCGCCGTCTGGCTGACCATCGGCCGTCGCCTGCTCGACCGGCTGGCCGACACCAACACGATGAAGGCGATCGAGCCGGCACAATCCATGCCGTTGGCGCGCAAGGTCATTTCCACCGTTGGTCTTGCCGAACTGGTGCCGGTTCGCCGCAACATCGACGAGCCGGACAAGGTCGAACCGCTGGCGACCAAGTATCTGCCGTTTTCCGCGCTGTCGCGTTCCGAGGGCTGGATCATCGTCTCCGCCGACAGCGAAGGCCATTCCGCCGGGTCGGTCGTTTCGGTAAGGCCGTGGCCATGAGCAGGACCTCGCAGGCCCGGCCGGCCGATGCCGACCTGATCGCGCGTGTGCGCGCCGCCGCGCGGCAGGAACAGTTCCTCGAGGTCGTCTCCGCCGATGAAGCTCGCGCGCGTTTCGAGCAGCATCTCGATCTCAAACCGCTGGCCGGCGAGACCGTGCCGCTCGCCCGGGCGCTCAGTCGCGTGCTGGCACAGGACGTCGTCGCCGCGGTCGACGCGCCACCTTTCGATCGCTCCAATGTCGACGGATTCGCGGTGCGTGCCGCCGACACCGTCGGTGCCGGCGACGCCAGTCCCAGGCTGCTGCAACTCAACGCGGAAGTGATCGCCTGCGGCGATGCGCCGGCACTGCAAGTTGGTCCCGGCACTGCGACCGCGATCGCCACCGGCGGCGTCATGCCGCGCGGTGCCGACGCGGTGGTCATGATCGAGCAGACCGAGTTGATCGAGGGCGGCCCGGGAGCCATCGAGGTGAGCCGCGCAGCCGTGCCCGGGCAGTTCGTCTCCTACGCGGGATCCGACATCGCGCGCGGCGAGACCTTGCTGCGGCGGGGCGCGCGGATCGGATCGCGCGAGATCGGCATGCTGGCTGCCTGCGGTCTGGCCGGGGTCGACGTGGTGCGCCGGCCGAAAGTCGCCGTACTGTCCACCGGCGACGAACTGGTCCAGCCGGGCGAACCGCTGAAGCCGGCCGGCGTCTACGACAGCAACGGCGCGATCATCGCGGCCGCCGTCACGGAGGCGGGCGGCGAGCCGCTAGCCTTCGGGGCCTTTCCCGACGATGAGCGCGCGCTGGAAGCGGCAGTGCGCCAGGCGCTCGCCGAGGCCGACATGGTCGTGCTCTCCGGCGGCACCTCGAAGGGCGCCGGCGATCTCTCGCATGCGATCGTCTCGCGCCTCGGGCCGCCCGGCATTCTGGTGCATGGCGTCGCGCTCAAGCCCGGCAAGCCGCTCTGTCTCGGCGTCGTCGGCGACAAGCCGATCGTGGTGCTGCCCGGTTTTCCGACCTCGGCGATCTTCACCTTCCACGCCTTTGTCGCGCCGGTGATCCGCGCCCGTGCAGGCCTGCCGCCGGAAGCGGCGGAAACGCTCACCGCGCGGGTGCCGCTGCGCGTCGCCTCCGAACTCGGGCGCAAGGAATTCCTGCTCGTGTCGCTGATCGAGAGCGATGAAGGGACGCTTGCGTTCCCCACCGGCAAGGGGTCGGGCTCGGTCACCAGCTTCTCGCAGGCCGACGGATTTCTGGAGATCGACCAGCTGGCGGCCGCACTCGACGCCGACAGCGAGGCGCAGGTAACGCTGATCGGCAGTGCCGCGCGCGCACCCGATCTCGTCATCATGGGAAGTCACGATGTGGCGCTCGACGTGGTGGTCGGTGCGCTCGCCGACCATGGCGTCGATGTGCGCACGCTCGCTATCGGCAGCCTCGGCGGTGTCGCGGCGGCAGGCCGCGGCCAGTGCGACATTGCGCCGGTTCACCTGATCGACCCGCGCAGCGGTCAATACAATGTGCATCTGGCCACGCCGGGTCTGCGCCTCGTGCGCGGCTGGCAGCGCATGCAGGGCATCCTGTTCCGGCCGGGCGACGCGCGTCTCGAGGGACGCAGCGCGGCAGAGGCGCTGAAAGCGGTGCTCGCCGACGAGTCTGCGCTGATGGTCAATCGCAATGCGGGCGCCGGCACCCGCGTGCTGATCGACAAGCTGCTCGACGGTGTGCGTCCGCCGGGCTACGCCAATCAGCCGAAATCGCACAATGCCGTGGCGGCCGCGATCGCGCAGGGCCGCGCCGACTGGGGTCTTGCGATCGAGCCTGTGGCGCGGCTCTACGGTCTCGGCTTCCTGCCGGTGGCGCCCGAACACTACGATTTCCTCGTCGTCGAGAAGCGGATGGAAAGGCCCGCGGTGCGGGCTTTTCTCGCCGCCCTGCGCGAGGAAGGCGTGCGCGCGCGCATCCGCGCCCTCGGCATGCAGCCGGCGGATTGACGCGAGGCAGCGCTTCATCAGAAACGGAAACGGGCGAACACGGCGGAATGATCCGACGCGTGGCCGGCGCTGCCGTCCTGCCGCCGGTAGGCGCCATCGATCACGGCGTAGCCCGCGAGCCTGTCCTTGAGGTCATCGGACAGCCAGACGTAGTCAATGCGGTCCGATGCCGGCCGGTCCGTCCAATGCACGCATGTTGCTTCCTCGTTGCCCTGCAGCCGTGCCACATCTTGCAGGCCGAAATCTTCCAGCAAACGATAGGGTGCCGCGTCCGGAAGGCCGTTGAAGTCGCCCATGACGATCGTCCGGCGCGGCGGCGTCCCCGACAGTCCGCCCAGCAAGCGGTTGAAAATCTCCATTTCGTTCCGCTTCACCGGCCGATCCCCGGTGTGGTCGAGGTGCACATTGACGGTCAGCAGTGCGTCGCCCCCGACGTTCAGCCGGACATACGTCGCGTGACGCATGCAGATCGAGCCTTCGGGTTTCGATGCCGTCGTGCCGTCACCTGAGATCCAGAACGCGCCACTGCCGGAAACCTCGATTGTGCTGCGTACGAGGATCGCGTTGTTGGCGATGTCGGCCTCGTAGAATGCCGGGTCGAACCAGGCGCGATGGGAGCCCTGCAGGCCGTCCAGGATGAAATGCAGCTGCTCGTTGGTGTCTTCCTGCAGCGCCAGCACGTCCGGATCGGAACTCCGGATCAGGTCAAGGACGGCGTCGCGCCGGTGGCGCCAGTTGTTCCAGACGTCGGTTCTTCTCTCTTCCCGGATAAGCGCGTTGCGCAGATTGTAGGAGAGGAGCTTCATCTTGAACTTGCGTCTGATGGATCGGTCAGGGATATAGCCGGCGGTTCTGTCTATCCGGTTAACGTATAGGTTGTGTGCCAGTCCGGGCGCGAATAGAAGACAAATGGGGTTCTGCCAGCCTCATTATCTTCTAAATTGCCGGCCTCACTGGAGCTGCTGATGTCCCGTTTGATCAAGGTTTTGGGCCTCGCCCTCGCACTGTTTTCGTTCGTGCCTGGCGCGGCGCAAGCACAGCTGCGCGGCCACGGCGGCCCGGTGCGTGCGCTCGCAATTTCACCCGACGGCAGCGAGGCGATCTCCGGCAGCTTTGACACCTCCGCCATTCGCTGGTCGCTCAAGCGCAATTCGGCCGAGCAGGTCATGCGCTTCCACGACGATGCGGTGAACGCGGTTGCGTGGCTCAGGGACGGCCGCATCGCCACCGCCGGTGCGGACGCCCACATTGCGATCTGGACACCGGGCCAGCCGAAGCCGGACGTCGTGCTCGAGGGCCACAAGGGTCCGATCGTCGGTCTCGCGGTCTCGCCGGACGGCAAGACGCTGGCGTCCGCCTCCTGGGATCATACTGTGCGGCTGTGGCCGCTCGTCGGCGGCCAGCCGCGCGTGCTCAAGGGCCATACGCAGAACGTCAACGGCGTCGCGTTCACGGCGGACGGCAAGCATCTCGTCAGCGCCGGCTATGATGCGACGTTGCGCATCTGGCAGGTGAACGGGAACGGCGAAGGCGGCGTCATCGTGCGTAACCTGCCGACGCCGCTCAACACCGTAGCGGTGGCGGACGACGGCGAGATCGTCACCGCAGG
>CAZUDR010000224.1:0-5979 GCA_964618715.1 uncultured Undibacter sp.
ATACCGACGAGAACCTCGCCGCCGATGACAAGGTCATCATGGCGGAGCTGACCAAGAACGATGCCACCAAGATCGGTGACATCGTCGTCTACGAGCTTTGCCAGAAGCAGAAGGTCGAAGAGCAGCCTGAGATCGTCGACGACATGCCGCAGATCGTGGACCCGCCGGTGATCGTCGACACACCGCCGGCCGGCGACGTCCCCGACCTCGAGACCGTGAAAACCGGACCGGCCCAGTGTATCGCCGGCGGCATCTGCACCTTCACCGTCACCATCACCAACCGCGGTACCGGCTTGTGGTCAGGCCCGCTACAAATGTTCGATACGCTGCCGGCGGGCGCGGTCCTGTGGGGCTTCGGCCCGCAACCGGATTGGCTCTGCGCGCAACGGGGCAACGACGTCGACTGCGCGAGCGCCTGGACCACGCTTAATCCAGGCGATGCGATGACGCTGACGATCGACGTCCTGTTGCCCGCAGGTGCGTTTGGTCCTGTCGTCAACTGTATCCAGACGACATGGCTGCCCGGCCGTGACCCCAACGATCCGACGGTGATCCTTGCGATCGAGCAGGCGCTCAATGCGGCCGGCTACCCGGTCGGAGTCGTTGACGGCGTGCTCGACGTGGTGACGCAGAATGCCATCAGGCAGCTACAGGCGAACAATGGGCTGCCCGTCACCGGCCTTCCCGATCAGACCGTCATTGATCTGTTGTTCGGCGGCAGCGCCGGTCTTGCCGCAGACGCCGACCCGGCCAATGACGTCTCGTGCGCCGTCGTCAACGTCGTCCCGCCGCCGCCGCCGCCGCTGGCGCCGGCGCAAGCTCCTGCCGCACCGCCCCCTGCACAAGCGCCGGGTGCCCAGCCTGATGTTCAGGTTGGCAAGAACCAGCCGGCTCCGTGCACGCCGGGACAGCAGTGCACCTTCCGCTTGTCCTTCACGAACAGGGGCCCTGGCGACTGGACCGGAGTTCCGGAGATTGTCGATACGCTTCCCGCCGGGGCGACGCTGGTAACCTCCGCGTCGGCGGTCGGTTGCGCGCAGAGCGGCGCCACCGTGACCTGCCGGTATCCCCAGCACGTCACGCTGCCGCCGAACGATCCGGTATGGGCCACCATCACGGTCCGCATGCCCGACCCGATACCGGCTGGGACGGAGAATTGCGCAGACCTTGGCCCGACGCTTGCTGGCAATGGCCCGAACGCAGGCAACAACCGCCAGTGCATCCCCGTCCAGGTTGCACCGGAACCTGCTCCCGACCTGCAGGCACGCAAAATCCAGAGAACGGCGCAGTGCCGCTCAAACGGGCTGTGCGACTTCGAGATCTGGTTCATGAACCGCGGCCCTGGCACCTGGACCGGCGTGCCGGAGTTCGTCGAAATACTGCCACGCGGTGTGACGTTCGTCGGTGCCACCGCGCCCGCGGTCTGCAATCAGGAGCGTCGCAGGGTCACCTGCCGCTATCCGCGCCCAATCACGCTCGCGCCGAACGCCAGAGGACGCGTGGTCGTAACGGCGCGCATGCCCGCGGATCTACGGGCCGGTGCACGCAACTGCGTCGCCATTCCCGACGCCATTAGTCCCGACGATCCTGATCCGGCCAACAACCGCCAGTGCATCCCCGTGCGCGTCGCACGACCGGCGGCGCCCGACATCCAGCTCATCAAAGCTCAATCGACCCAGACCTGCACCGCGGGTCAGGACTGCACCTTTGACCTGTGGTTCATCAACAGGGGACCGGGAAGCTGGACCGGAAAGCCGCAAATCGTCGACGAGTTGCCGCCCAACGCAACGCTGAAAAGCGCCACCATGCCGTGGCGCTGCCAGCAGAGCGGCCAGAACATCGACTGCTCGCAGGATGACGCTTTTACGTTGCCTCCGGGACGCGCGCTCAAGATGTCCATTACGGTATCGCTGCCGGACGATCTCGCGGCCGATGCACAGAACTGCGCGCGTCTTGAAGGAGATGGAAACGCGCGGAGCGACCCAGTGACCGCAAACAACCGGCACTGCGTCACTATTCAAACAACCGCCCCGCCTGCTCCCGAAGGAACCGCAACCGAGCAACCGCACGAGCCGGGGGGGATCGAACCGGAAGCGCCTGAGCATGAGGAGGCCGAGCCCGCAGAGCCGACCCATGAAGCGGAGCCGGAGGAGCCGCAGGCCCCGCCGCCTCAGGAGCCGACAGACACGCGCGTGGACAAGAAGCAAGTTGGGCCATGCAAACCGGGCCACTCGTGCCTGTTCGAGCTGAAGTTCATCAACAAGGGCCCCGGCGCCTGGTCGGGCAAGGCAAAGCTCTCCGATTTGCTGCCGGCCACCGACGCGAAGCTCGGCTCGTGGTCGCCGTCGACGTGGAAGTGCAAACAGAAGAGCTCGACGATCGGATGCGAGCATTCCGGTGCGACGGTTGCCCCCAATGAGCATCTGAGTCTGACGATGAGCATCCGGTTGCCGGAGAACCTGGCCCGGCGTGCTCGAAACTGTGTGGTTCTGGAACGGCCCGAGATCGGCGCCGTTGATCCCAACATCATCGGCGACCGCAAGTGCGTGACGATCGACGTTCACACGCCGGGCTTCGCACCTCGGCCGCCCGCGGTGGTGACGCCGACCCAACCGTGCCCGCAAGGAACCGTGCGTCAAGACGGGCAGTGCATCACGGTCACGCAAACCTGCCCCGACGGCTACACGTTGAAGGACGGCAAGTGTTACGGTACGACATTGAGCTGTCCGGACGGCTACGTTCTGAAAGGCAAGAAGTGCCACAGCACTCAGTTGACTTGTCCCAAGGGCTACGTCTTGCGCGGCAAGAAGTGCTACAGCACCCAACTCACGTGCCCCAAGGGCTACGTCTTGCGCGGCCGCAAGTGCTACAGCACGCGGCCGACCTGCCCCAGGGGCTACGTTCTGAGGGGTGGGCGATGCTACAGCACGCGGCCCACCTGTCCGCCCGGCTACGTGCTGCGCGGCCGGCTGTGCTACCCACCAGTTCAGCGCGTGTGCCCGCAGGGTTACTATCGCGTCGGCAACATTTGCGTCCGCATCGGCGGTGCTCCGCGCGGACACGGTCACGGCCATGGCCATTGACGTGCCGGTAGATTTTAATCGTGGAGGCGAGAGCCGAGTGAGCTGATATGAAAGTCGGAAACCTCATCGTCGCGTTTGCGATCCTTGCAGCCTTGGCGCGCCCTCTGTCGGCGGAGGACGACTGGCTGACCAAAAGCGTTGATGAGCTCTACGATTTGCGAGACCAGTTGCAGGACGTTGTCACCAAATCCGTCAAGGGCGTCGCAGACGCCATGCACGAGCGAGGGCCCCGCAATAATTGGCGTCCGAATGAAACTACGATCGAATACAATGTGCGCAAGCACAACGAGCACGACAAAATCTACGAGAAAAGCCTTGCGCGCCAAAAGGCCCAGCAAGATCTGCTTAACATCGACGCGCGGCTCTTGCAGAAACTGGCAAGAGATGACCCGAGAAGAGCGGGAATCGTCGCTGAGCTCGGCCACGTGGGCACACAGCTGGCGGGCACGCGCGCGGACGTGGCCAAGCATAAGAAGTTGAGGGACGACTTTGACAAGAGGATTCGCGCCTACAGCGGGAGCAACACGCCCCACAAATGCAATGCAGTGCCGGGATGGCACATCCCCGACAGCGCAAGATGCGACGGTGAGTCAACGGACCCGCACGCCGACTCTGGCCATGATGATCATTAGCGACAGCTTGATTGGGCGCGGCGATTTGGCCGATACGGAGCCACCAAGTAATGCGCACGCTCGGTGCCAGTAGCATCCGGAGATATATGGCTTGGGCCGGCCACGCACTGAAGTGTGCGAGCGCGATGCCCCCGCTCTTCTGCCTCTGCGTGTCGGCCGCGGGAGGCGTGCAAGCGGCGCCATTGGATCACACGCGCGCGCTATACGAGGGATTGCCGATCCGGTTGGCCCAGGCCCCGCCCGAGGTCACGTTCTGGGAGAGCGTGCGCGACAGCGAAAACCCGGCCGAGATCGAGGCCTATCTGAAAGCCTATCCCGACGGCGTGTTTGCGCCGCTCGCACGCATTCGCCTTGAAAAGCTGAAGCCGTCGGCGGCACCCACCAAGGAGGAAGCCAAGAGCGCGCCGCAGGATTCTGAAGCCGGACCTGCGCGCCACACGCTGAACGTCAAGGTCGGCGAAGGCTCCGGGTCGAAGCGCGGCGTTCTCGGTGTGCGCGTATCGGCACTGACGGAGGAGACCGCAAATGGGCTCGGGCTCGACAGCAAGCAAGGCGCATTCGTAACGGAGGTGTTGCGCAACAGCGCAGCCGAGCTCGCCGGCCTCAAGCCGCTCGACGTCATTGTCGAGTTCGACGGACGCCCCATTACCGACATGCCGACATTGCCGAGGATCGTCGGGGCAACGCCGCCCGGGACGGAGACCCGCATGAAGGTGAAGCGCATCGCCCCGACCTTCGCTGCGCTCGCGGCGCGCTTGGAGGCCAGCACGAAGAAAGGCGATGCCGATGCCGCCAACAGCCTCGGCTGGCTTTACGCCACCGGCGCCGGCACGGCGAAGGACAACGCTGCCGCGGCCCGCTGGTACCGCAAGGCTGCCGATGCCGGCCTGCCCGAAGCAATGACACGGTTGGGCCTCATGTATGCCAACGGGCAAGGCGTGACCAAGGACCCGACGCAGGCCGTGCGCTGGTATCGCGGGGCCGCGGACAAGAATTACGCAGGCGCGATTGCCGCACTGGGCACCATGTATGAGTTGGGCCTGGGTGTCGGCAAGGACCTGGCGGAGGCGGCGCGTCTTTATCGAAAGGCCGCGGACATGGGCCACCACAATGCCATGTACAGCCTCGGCTCGCTCTACGCCGGCGGTCTCGGCTTGCCCCAGGACGACGCGGAAGCCGTCATCTGGTACCGGCGGGCGGCCGAAGCCGACCATGCCGCCGCCATTGCCAGCCTCGGCTATATGTATGAGAAGGGCCGCGGCGTCTTCAATGATGATGCGCAAGCCGTTCGTCTTTATCGCAAGGCGGTCGATTTCGGCCAGTCGGGCGCCATGCACTTGCTGGCCGGCATGTACCTGGAGGGCCGGGGCGTTGCCAAGGACGAGGCGGCGGCGGCACGATTGTATCGCCGCGCCGCCGACCTTGGGCATTCCGGCTCCATGACGGCGTTGGGCTGGCTGCACCAGAACGGTCAGGGCGTGGCGCAGGACTACGCCGAGGCGCTTCGCCTTTATCGCAAGGCCGCGCAGCTGAACCACGCCGCGGCCATGCTCCAACTGGGCCTCATGTACGCGAATGGCCAGGGGGGGGCGAAGGACCCGGCTCAGGCCGTCACGTGGTATCGCAAGGCGGCCGCACTCGGACTTGGCGATGCGATGTACAGCCTCGGCGCCGCCTACGAGCTGGGAACCGGCGTCGCCAAGGATCCGAGCGCCGCGGCGGACTGGGTGTTCAAGGCCGTAAAGGCCCGCACCGCCTTCGCCGTCAAAGAGATGACGAAAAACGCCGATGCCTGGAGTAAGGCGTTTCGGCGCGAGCTGCAGCGCCGCATGAAGGACGCGGGCGTTTACAACGGCGTGATCGATGGAGACTTCGGCCCATCGACCAAGACGGCGGTCGAGGCCCTGTCCAAGCAATAGTCCAAGCGCTGACTGGCCCGCTTTGATGTTCCCCACCTACTACGCAGTGTTACCTTCCAACAGGTCGATGGAGTGTCAGCTGCTGATGCTGTGGACGGCTCCTCCAACGGGGCGCGCAGGCGCCTTGGAATCGGTTGCCGATGAGGCGACCAGCACCGGAGGAGCTCATCATGCAGGCAATCGCCGTCGTTGGCCTCGACATCGCAAAGTCAGTTTTTCAGGTTCATGGCGTCGACGCGCTCGGTAGCGTCGTCGTCCGCCGCCAGCTTAAGCGCCGGTACGTGGTCGTGTTCTTCAAGAAGCTGCAGCCCTGCCTGGTCGGCATCGAGGCCTGCGCCACGTCGC
>CAZUDR010000225.1:0-5970 GCA_964618715.1 uncultured Undibacter sp.
CCTCGTTCCGTGCCGGCGTGCTTGGCCTGCAGCTGGCCGGGCTCACGGTCAACATCGTGGTGCTGTTCTCGCTGATCCTGGCGGTGGGGATGCTGGTCGACGACGCCATCATCGTCTCCGAATACGCCGAGCGCCGCATGTCGGAAGGCATGCTGCCGAAGCAGGCGTATTCGCTGGCCGCCAGCCGGATGGCCGGTCCGGTGATCGCGGCGACGGCGACCCGCATCGCCGCCTTCTCGCCGCTGCTGTTCTGGCCCGGCGTGGTCGGCCAGTTCATGATGTACATGCCGATCACGCTGATCGCCACGCTGTCGGCGTCGCTCGCCGTGGCGCTGTTCTTCACGCCCACTCTCGGTGCGCTGCTCGGCCGTGCCTCACCGGTGCCGCACGATGACCGCGCCTCAGAGCGTGGGCTCTACATGCGCACGGTCAAATGGGCGCTGCACCGTCCCGGCATGACCCTCGCGCTTGCATTGGGCCTGCTGGTCGCGGTGATCGGCGCCTACAGCAAGTTCGGCCACGGTGTCGAATTTTTCCCCGATGTCGAGCCCGACTACGGCCAGGTGATCGTGCACGGGCGCGGCAATCTCTCCCTCGCGGAAAAGGACAATGCGGTGCGCCAGGTCGAGAAGGTCGTGCTGGCGACCGACGGGCTGAAGACTGTCTACGCCCGGGTCGGCGAGCAGCCGCGCACCAACTCCGGCGAGATCAGCGAGGATACGATCGGCGTCATCCAGTTCGAATTTGCCGACTGGCAGACTCGCGCGCCCGCGCACGTGATCATGGACACGATCCGTGACAGCACGCGCGACATCCCCGGCATCCTGGTCGAGGTGACGGCGCCGCGCGCAGGGCCGCCGACCGGAAAGCCGATCCAGGTGCAGCTCTCGGCGATCGATCCCGACAAACTGCCGGCGGCGGCGAGGAAGGTGGCCGGTATCCTGTCGGGAATGCCGGCGATCCGCGATCTGGACGACGGATTGCCGCTGCCGGGCATCGACTGGCGGCTCAAGGTCGACAAGGCCGAAGCGGCGAAATATGGCGCCAACATCAACGCGGTCGGGACAGGGGTGCAGCTCGTCACCAATGGCGTGAAGGTCACCGAATATCGTCCGTCCGACACCGACAAGGCCGTGGATATCATCGTGCGCTTCCCCGAGGATCGCCGCAGCCTCGACCAGCTCGACGAGCTGCGCCTGCAGACTCCCTCCGGCTACGTGCCGATCGGCAATTTCGTCGAGCGCGTGGCGGCCCAGCGCGTCGGCTATATCAACCGCGTCAATGCCCAGAGAGTGATAACGGTGTCCTCCAACGTCGCCCCCGGGGTGCAGAATGCGGCGGTGCAGAAGGAAATCACCGAGCAGCTCGCCGCCACCGATCTCGGCGACGGGGTTACGTTCAAGCTGAAGGGCGAGGACGAGGAGCGCGAGAAGGCCGGCGCTTTCCTGTCCAAGGCATTCGGCACGGCGCTGTTCCTGATCTTCGCCATCCTGCTTGCCCAGTTCAACCGTTTCACCTCGGTCGTCCTCGTTCTCACCGCGGTCCTGCTCTCGACCATCGGCGTGCTGCTCGGCCTGCTCATCATGGGGCAGGCGTTCGGGGTGGTGATGACGGGCATCGGCATCATCGCCAATGCCGGTGTCATCGTGAACAACAACATCGTCCTCATCGACACCTACGACCGGCTCAGACGCGAAGGGCAGGGTGCCTACGAGGCGATCCTCGAAACCTGCCGCGAGCGCGTGCGGCCCGTGCTGCTCACCGCGGTCACCGCGATCCTCGGCGTGCTGCCGATCGCCTTCGCCGTCAATCTCGATTTCATCGGCCGCGAGATCACCCAGGGTGCGCCGGCGACGCAGTGGTGGATCAACCTGTCGACGGCGATCGTGTTCGGCCTCGGCTTCGCCACCGTGCTCACGCTGATCGTGACGCCGGCGGCGCTGATGGGCATCGCCAACCTGGCAGAACGCCGCGAGCGCTGGCGCGAGCGTCGCGCCGCCGCCCGCGCGCGCAAGGCAGGCGCCTGAGGTTCCGTTTCCCGGAATCGACCGCCGCGCCACTCTGTGCTTAGCTGTGCCCGATTCCGCAATGGAGGCGGCGATGTGCCACGTGCCGGTCAGGCTTTCGGCTGAGGAAAAGCAGGCGGTCAGGCGCCTCTCCAACATCCTGGTTCCCGCCTATGCGGTGCTGGCGCTTGCGGTTGTCGCCGGGCTGGCGATTGGTCATGCGCCCGACCGGCATGAGGTCATCGCCTCCGTTCCCGCCGGCGACGTATCCCGCTAGTTCCCGCCACCCGTTTCCCATTGACTGCGCCAGGTCCTCCCCGCCGCCGACGTCGCGCTTTTGACTGGTCGACGGCGGTCATCGCCGCGATCGCCGTTGGCGCAGCCGGCGTCGTCTATTGGCGCGACGGGCCCGCACAGTTTCACGCCATCCTGGCGGACGACTTCGTCCTGCTCGGGCAGATGATGCCCAAGGTCGTCGCCGGCTGCCTGATCGGCACCTTCGTCCCGTTATTGCTGCCGCGAGAGGCTGTGGCGCGCTGGATCGGCCATGAGTCAGGCTTCGCCGGACTGGCGCTCGCCGCGCTGTTCGGCGCGATCCTGCCCGGCGGCCCCTTCACCATCTATCCGGTGGCCGGCGCCCTGCTCGCCATCGGTGCCGACGCCGGCGCGGTGGTCGCCTTCGTCACCTCGTGGACGCTGATCGGCTACACCCGTGCGCTGGTCTGGGAGCTGCCGTTCTTCGGCGGGCATTTCGTGGTCTGGCGGATCCTCGAGGCGCTGCCGCTGCCGATCATCGCCGGCCTGCTGGCACGCATGGTGATCCAGGCTGGTCTTGCCCGCATCGGAGGCGAGCGGTGACGGTTGCGATTGACGTCATGCTGTGGATCGTCGTCGGTGCGCTCGCACTGTATGCCCGTTTGCGCGGCCGCATCCTGTTCAACGAGGGTGTGCGCGAGGGACTGGTCGAGTTTGCCAAGCTGCTGCCGCGCATCTGCATCGGCGTCATCGGCGCCGGCTTCGTCGCCGCGGCGCTGCCCAATGACGCCATCATCCCCTGGGTCGGCCCGGCCTCGGGTCTGCTCGGCACGACCATCGCGACAATCGGCGGCGCGCTGACGCCGGGCGGGCCGGTGATCGGCTTTTCAATCGGTGCCGCGATGCTGAAAAGCGGCGCCGGTGCGCCGCAGGTGGTCGCCTACACGACCGCCTGGGCGCTCTATGCGCTGCATCGCCTGGTGATCTACGAAATGCCGATGATGCCGGCCCGCATGGTCTTGCTGCGCGCCGCGGTATCGCTGCCGCTTCCGTTTCTCGCCGCAGCCTTTGCGACGCTGACGGGACTGCCCTGACGGGCTAGAGCTCGATCTTGCTGAAGATGGTGACGTTGAGGTCGACCTTGTCGTTCGCCAGCGTCACCGCGGTGGTGAGGGTCTCGCCATTCTGCAGCCGGCCACTGGCCAGCGCCTTGCGAACGACCTTCTCGATCTCACGTTGTGCGTTGTAGCTGACGGTCCGGACGAACCGGTCGACGGCCGTTTTGACTGCCTGTTCCTGCATGGTGGTATCTTAAAGCCGCCGGCGCGCGTCCGTTCAAGCGTCGTCATGCAGAACTGGTTAACGCGCGTGCCGTTATCACTAACGCCGGAATTCGCTGGCCGCTGCCCGGTGCCGGTGGAATCATTAATTCATTACCGACAGCCGACGGCAAGCATACGGGAGAACAGCCGTGAGTTCCTTTTTCCAGTCGAAGAGCGGGCGCGACGCCAAGGCGGCGGCCAGGAGCATCGAGACGCAGGCCGAGCCGGCGCCCGTGGGGACGCTGCCGGACCTCGTTTCCAGCATCGGCCGCGGCATGCTGGTCACCGGCAAGGTGATCTGCCCCGGCATCCTGCAGATCTTCGGCAGCGTCACCGGCGAGATCCATGCCGGCCAGCTTGTGGTCTGTGACGGTGGCAGCGTCGACGGCACCATCATCGCGCAGGAGGCCGTCATCCAGGGCGCGTTCAAGGGCACGATTTACGGCAACACCGTCAAGCTGCAGAACAGCGCCGTGGTCGAAGGCGAGGTCTTCAACCGCTCGCTGTCGATCGAGCAGGACGCCCAGTTCGAGGGTGTGTCGCGGCGGCTGGACCGCCCGGTCGAGGCGCCGTCGATCGGCGATGCGGACGAGCCTACGGTCGCCGCCCCGGCGGTACAGGCCGATCCGATCTTCGAACCGGCGGCCTGACGCTCTCAGTGCATCGCCGCGCCGGTGCGCGGCATGATCGATCCGGGATGGCGGATGACTTCGCCGGCCAGCCGGTGCGCGGCGTTGGCCGCATCGGTCGGGCCGCGACCGGCCAGTCGCACCGCCAGGTATCCGGCATTGAACCCGTCGCCCGCTGCGGTCGTATCGACCGGCACGACCACGTCCGGCACGGGCACCGACTCGCGCTGGCCGCCCGAGGCCACCAGCGCATTGTTCGGCCCGTTCTTGACCACGATCTCGTTGACCCCGAAAGCCTGCAGCCGTTCGATGGTGGCCTCCGGTGACGGGTCACCCCACAGCACCGCCTCGTCGTCATAGGCGGGCAGCGCAATGTCGACGCGCTTGAGCGCCTCGGCGAATACCGTACGCGTGCGGGAGAGATCGCCCTTCCAGGCCTGCGGGCGGAAATTGCCGTCGAATGCGATCGTCGCGCCCTTGCTGCGCGCCATCTCGATCGCGGCGAGGAAGCGGCCGAGCCCGACGTTGGAATAGAGCGACAGCGTGATGCCGGAGAAGAAGATCAGCCGGGCGCCGATCAGGCTTTCGGCGACCCGGCTCCAGCTTGGCAGTTCGAACAGCTCGCGGGCCGGCGCCGCCTCGCGCCAGGCATACGTCCGCCGCCCGCCTTGCGCATCGGCGTCGATCAGCGCGAGGCCGGGCAATCGGCCGGGAATGCGCACGATCAGCCCGGTGTCGACACCTTCCGCCTCGAGTTGCGCGACGATGGAATCGGAATAGGGGTCGTCGCCAAGTGCGCTGGCGAAACCGACCGACAGTCCGGCGCGGGCGAGATAGATTGCGGTGTTGAAGGTGTCGCCTGAACTCGCCAGCGCAAAGCGGCCGTCGCCACCGCGGGCGAGGTCGACAATGGCCTCGCCGATGCAGATCGCGCGTCTGGCCGGTTCAGTCATGCGCGTGTTCTAGCACGGCACGTCCTGTGCGCAATGTCGGTACTGTGACGGCGACAAAATAGCCAACGCCACTGAGCAGCGCGATGCAGAAGCTCACCGGCCAGTCCGTGTAGAAGGCCAGTGTCAGCCCCAGCCAGGCTTCGCCGACAGCAATCGCGGCAGCAAGCGCGAGCCCGCTCCACAATCCGGTGGTCAGCCGTTGGGCGGTCGCCGGCGGACCGACCATCAGCGTGAACATGAGCAGCACGCCGACGATCTGGACGCATTGCGCCACCGCCAGCGCCACGACGGCGAGAAAGGCGGTAGAAACGAACCGCAGGCTTACGCCCTTGGCCTCGGCGAGTTCCGGCTGCAGGCTGGCGAAGATCAGCGGCCGCATGATCGCGGCCAGTGCCGCCAGCGTGACGACGGCGAGCACGGCCAGTGTGGCGATCATGCCGCGGTCGACCGCCAGCACGTTGCCGAACAGGAGCGATGTCGCCTGGGTGGCGAAGGCCGTGTGATAGTGCAGGAACAGCAGCCCGAAGCCGAGCGCCAGTGCCAGCACCACACCGATAGCAACGTCGCGGTTGCTGATGCGCTCGCTGAGCAGGCCCATCACCACGGCGGCGGCGAGGGTGAAACCGGTCATGCCCCAGATCGGTGCCAGCCCGACAAGGCCGGCGCCGGTCGCGCCGGCGAAGCCGATATGCGAGAGCGCGTGGCCGGCGAAGGTCTGCGCGCGCATGACGAGGAAGTATCCGACCACGCCGGAGACCACCGCAGCGATGCCGGCGGCGGCAAAGGCGTTGATCATGAACTCGTA
>CAZUDR010000226.1:0-5958 GCA_964618715.1 uncultured Undibacter sp.
GTCTATCTCGGCGCCTCCACCCGCATCGTCGACCGCGCCAGCGGCCAGATCACGCAGGGCGAGGTGCCGCCCTACTCGGTCGTGGTGCCCGGCGCGCTGCCGGGCAGCGGCGGCGGCCCCGCGCTTTATTGCGCCGTCATCGTCAAGCGCGTCGACGAGCGCACCCGCTCGAAGACCAGCATCAATGAACTGTTGCGGGATTGATCTTGCCGGCACCCGATGCGCTTCTGATGTCATGGCCGGGCTTGTCCCGGCCATCCCGTTCGGGGACGCCCGGTGCCCGCCCAAGCGAGATCGCCGGGACAAGCCCGGCGATGACGGTGACAGCAGCGAGTGATATGCGACCATGAGTGCCGATCCCGTTGCCATCGCCCGCGATCTGCTGCGTTGCCGCTCGGTGACGCCGGCCGAAGGCGGCGCCCTCACCTTTCTGGAGACAACGCTCACGGCCGCCGGTTTCAGCGTGCAGCGCGTGACCTTCAGTCAGCCTGGCACCGACGACGTCGAGAACCTCTATGCCCGCATCGGCACGACGGCTCCCAACCTCGTCTTTGCAGGCCATACCGACGTGGTGCCGCCGGGCGACGAAAGGGCGTGGACGCATCCGCCGTTCGCCGCCGAGGGTGATGGCACCGAGCTCTATGGCCGCGGCGCGGTCGACATGAAGGGCGGCATTGCCTGCGCGCTGGCCGCCGTGCTCGATCATCTCGACAGGCACAAGCTGCCGAAGGGCTCGATCTCCTTTCTCATCACCGGCGACGAGGAAGGCATCGCCGTCAACGGCACGCCGAAGCTCTTGAAATGGGCGGCCGAACAGGGCGAAAAATTCGATCACTGCATCCTCGGCGAGCCGAGCAACCGCGAGGAACTCGGCGACACCATCAAGATCGGCCGGCGCGGCTCGCTCAACGGGCATCTGATCGTGCGCGGCAAGCAGGGCCATGTCGCCTATCCCGAGCGCGCCGAGAATCCGATCCGCGGGCTGGTGACGCTGGTGGCGGCGCTGCAGGCCGAGCCGCTTGACGCCGGCAGCGACCATTTCCCGCCCTCGCATCTCGAATTCACTTCGGTCGACGTCGGCAACGAGACCGTCAATCTGATTCCCGGCGCGGCACGGGCGCGCTTCAACATCCGCTTCAACGACCAGCACACGCTCGACTCGCTGAAGGCGCTGATCCAGCGGCGCACCGAAAAGGCTGCCGGCGGCGAGATCAAATTCGCCTTCGAATGGGAGCCGTCGAACGCCGGCGTGTTCGTCACCGAGCCGGGACCGTTCACCGATCTCGTGGCCGCCGCCGTTGAAGAGGTAACCGGCCGCAAGCCGCATCTCTCGACCACCGGTGGCACGTCGGATGCCCGTTTCATCACGCAGTATTGCCCGGTGGTGGAATTCGGCCTGGTCGGCCAGACCATGCATCAGGTCGACGAGCGCGTGCCGATCGCCGATCTGCGCGCGCTGACCACGATCTATCACAAGATTATTGACCGGTATTTCGCCTGAGTCCCCGGCAAGCATCCATCCCGCACAGCTGAAACCGGAAGAAAGCAAACCGGGAGCAGTTGATACCAACCTGCGCCCGTGCGCGAAGCGTGCGCAACCTTGAGAACGCGTGAAAGGGTGGGCCAGCAGGGCTCGCGAGAGCCGGTCGGAACGAAGGATTTCGGCCCCTTTATTCCGTCCATCGACCGGAGTGCGGATGCCATCTACACGCTGATGGTCGGGCCAATGTCGCTGCAGTTTCCGAAGCAGCTTCTCAGCGCAGGCATCAGGAACAGGGTCATTGGCGGCGGCACGAGCTATGACGAATTTCTCCTGCCGTTCATGGGGGATGACGTGATCGGACACGTGGCCGCCCTGCCGTACAGCGCGGCCATCGAAACGCCAAAGAACGAGGCATTCGTGAAGAAATTCCGCGCGAGGCACGGCAAGGTGCCGTCGTACTTTGCGGAAACAAACTACACCACCGCCCAGATGATCGACGAGGTGATAGGAAAGAATGGCGGCAGGTTCCCGGGCGCCGCCGAGTTCGTCAAGCAACTCACCGCAATGGAGGTCGACGCCGTCCGCGGCAAGATCACATTCGATCAGCACCGCAATCCCGTGCAGAACATCTACATCAAGAAGGTCGAAAAGCGGAAGATGTTCGGGTACGACAAGGAGGAGCTGTGGAACACGGTCATAAAGACCTACGGGCAGGTCGGCCAGTTCGGCCAGTTCGAGCCGGAGGAATTCCTGAAGCAGCCGGTCTACAGCCGGGACTATCCACCTTGCACGAATTGCAAGTGAGCAGGTAACGCGCCTCGCGGCCGGGGACTGACGCAGGACCCCGGTCGCTGTACATTTGCAAACAGCCGCGTGACCAATTCCGGGCAAACAATCTCTGTGTGAATGGATTGTGAATGGATATCGCAGAGATCGCGGTCCGGATCGCGCAAGCCTCCGTGCAGAGAGGACGATGACATGCCCAAGGGCTACTGGATTCCGCATCTCGATGTGACCAATCCGGAAGGTTTCGAGGCCTACCGGCAAATGGCGGATGCAGGCCACAAGAAATTCGGCTCCAGGCTGCTGGCGCGCGCCGGCCGCCGCGAGGTGATGGAAGGCGAGTTCCGGTCGCGCAATGTGCTTCGCGAGTTCAACTCGTTCGACGAAGCGCTGGGCTACTACCGCGGGCCGGAATACTCGGCCGCGCATGATCTGCGCGAGCCGCACGCGGTCTGCGACTTCCTGATCGTCGAAGGTTACGACGGTCCCCAACCGGAACAGATTGGAATGCCCCCGGCGGCGGCTCCCCTGAAGGGCTACTGGATCGCGCATGTCGATGTCACCGACCCCGAGGGCTACAAGGCCTATCAGGCCGCCAACGCCAGGGCGTTCGGCAAATTCGGAGCGAAGTTTCTGGTGCGGGGCGGGCGCAGCGAGGTGGTGGAAGGCCGCGCGCGTGCGCGCTGCGTGGTGCTCGAGTTCCCGAGCTACGAGGCGGCCGTCGCCTGCTACCGCTTGCCGGACTATCAGGCCGCGAAAGCCCTGCGTGAGGGAAAGGGCGAGATCGACCTCCTTGTCATCGAGGGATATGGCGGCGGCAAATGATTTGATGGTGACGCGCCACGGCGCCGTCTCCTGATGTCGCTTTCAATGTTGAAGTAAATGTCGACACCAGCCTCGACCGGCGGGTCCACGCTCAGCAATCGACCGTCACCAGACAGAGCCCGTCCGACGGCGCCACCGGACCGCAGGCGGTGCGGTCGCGGGCTGCCAGCGCGCGCGATTGTCAGCACTCCGTCGCCCTCGCCGGCTGTGGAGCGCACACGGCCGGGCGCTCACCGGCCCCGATCTGACATTTCCTGATGCCGCCAATGCGGATAAGGTTTCAGGCACACACGGGAAGGATTTCTTGAGCGTCCCCCTCTGGGTCCTGTTGGGTTTCGCAGCCTGGACACTGGCCACGCTGACCTTCAGCGTCGGCGTGTACCGGTGGAGCCGGATATTCACGGGCCACGCCTCGGTCAGCGAGTGGCGCGCTGACAGGCAGCAGGGGTCCGAATGGTACCAGCGCGCCATGCGCGCCCATCAGAACTGCGTCGAGAACCTCCCGGTCTACACCGCGCTTGTCGTTGCCCTGCTCGCCACCGGGACATCCGGCGCCGTCATTGATGGGCTGGCGCTTGCCATCCTTGCCGCGCGCGTCTGCCAGACGCTTGTCCATCTCTGTTTCAGGCAGACCGATCTTGTGGCTTCGGCCCGCTTCACCTTCTTTCTGGTGCAGCTCGTCGCCATGGCCTGGATCGGTATCATCATTGCCGTCCGCGCGTCGGCATAGGCCGGACTGCGGTCCCCTGGTAATCCACCTTCATGAGACAGAGCCCGTCCGGCGGCGCCACCGGACCGCAGGCGGTGCGGTCGCGCGCGTCGAGCGCGCGCTGAAGTTCGTCCGCGTTCCATTTGCCCTCGCCCACCAGCACCAGCGAGCCGACCATGGAACGCACCTGGTTGTGCAGGAATGAACGCGCCGACGTGACCACGCGCACTTCATCACCGTCGCGCACGACGTCGAGCCGGTCGAGAGTCTTCACCGGCGACTTCGCCTGGCATTCGGTGGAACGGAAGGTGGTGAAATCGTGCCTCCCGGTGAGCCTTTGCGCCGCGGCGTGCATGGCGCCCGCGTCGAGCGGACGCGGCACGCGCCAGGCGCGGCCGTGATCAAGGGTCAGATCGGGCCGGCGGTTGAGGATGCGGTAGAGATAGTGGCGCTTCACCGCCGACGTGCGGGCGTTGAAGTCGTCGGGCACCTTTTCCGCGGCGAGCACCGCCACCGGATGCGGCCGCAGATGCGCGTTGAGCGCGTCGCGGACGGTGTCGGTGTCCCAGTCCCTTGCGAGATCGACATGGGCAACCTGCCCGCGCGCGTGCACGCCGGCATCAGTGCGGCCGGCGCCCTGCACGACTGCTGTTTCGCCGGTGAGCGCCGCGATCGCCGCTATCAGCACGCCCTGCACGGTCAGCTGGTCGGCCTGCACCTGCCAGCCGGCAAACGGCGCGCCGTCATATTCAATGGTGAGCCTGTAGCGGGGCATTTATTGCTCCGCTCGTCCCCGCGAAAGCGGGGACCCAGTGCGACGGACAGCGGCATCGGACGCCTCTCTGGATTCCCGCTTTCGCGGGAACGGACGGAGATTGGATTCGCGCGTCATGTCAAAATCGTTCCCGGCCCGACCGCCGTGCCGCGCAGAAAATCCGCCGCGCTCATCGGCTGCCTGCCGGCACGCTGTACCTGGGTCAGCCGCACCGCGCCGGTACCGCAGGCAATGGTGAGCCGGTCATCGAGCACCGTGCCGGGCGCACCGCTGCCCTCGGCTCTGGTCGAGCGCAGTACCTTCGCCCGTCCACCGTTGATCTCGCACCAGGCCCCGGGGAACGGCGACAGGCCACGGATGTGGTTGTGCACCTCGTTCCAGAGCCTGCTCCAGTCGATGCGGGTCTCGTTCTTGGAAATTTTTTCCGCCCAGGTGACACCGTCTTCCGGCTGCGGCGACAGCGTGAGCGAGCCGCGCTCGAGTGCCGCCAGCGCGCGCACCATCAGGTCGGCACCGAGGCGGGCAAGTTCATCGTGCAGTTCGCCGGCAGTCATGTCGGAACCGATCGCCACGCGCTCGGCCATGGCCATGGCGCCGGTGTCGAGCCCCTCGTCCATCTGCATGATGGTGACGCCGCTTTCGGCGTCGCCCGCCATGATCGCGCGGTTGATGGGCGCGGCGCCGCGCCAGCGCGGCAGCAGCGAGGCGTGAACGTTGAAGCAGCCGAGCTTCGGCGCTTCCAGAACCGGCCCGGGCAGGATCAGGCCATAGGCGACGACCACGGCGGCGTCGGCCTGATGTGCGCGGAGTTCGTCCTGTGCCGCGGCGTCGCGCAGCGATTTCGGCGTCAGCACCGGCACGCCGAGCCGTTCCGCCTCGCGCGCGACCGGCGTCGGCTGCAACTCCAGTCCCCGGCGGCCGCCCGGCTTCGGCGCGCGTGTATACACCGCTGCGATATCGTGGCCGCGCGCCGCCAGCTCGATCAAAGTCGGCACCGCGAAGTCGGGCGTGCCCATGAAGATCAGGCGCATGAAAGCACCGTTTGGAAACCACGGCGCGCGTGCGCCCGTGTCAGCCTATATGATGCGAAGGCTCTTTGTCCTCGGACAGCGGCTTGACCGGTTCGCCGCGCTTCTGCGCCTTCTTGAACTTTCTCACAATCATGTCGCGCTTGAGCTTCGAAATGTAGTCGATGAACAGCACGCCGTTGGTGTGGTCGATCTCGTGTTGCAGGCAGGTGGCAAGCAGACCGTCGGCCGCAATCTCCTGCTCCTTGCCCTCGATGTCGAGTTACCTGACCTGTACCGACTTCGGCCGCGCGACCTCCTCGTAGTATTCAGGGATCGACAGGCAGCCTTCCTCGGAGGTTGCCGTATCGTCCGA
>CAZUDR010000227.1:0-5910 GCA_964618715.1 uncultured Undibacter sp.
TTCCAGTTTATCGAGCAGACCTGGCTCGGCACCCTGAAGCAGGCCGGCCGGGCGCTCGGCTTTGGCGACTATGCCGACGCCATCGTGCCGACTGCGGACGGACGTTTCGCCGTGCCGGATCCGGCCGCGCGCGATGCAATCATGCGTCTGCGCAGCGACCCCGACGCGAGCGCCATGATGGCGGGCGCCTTCGCGCGCGAGAATGCGGCCCAGGTCGGTGCCGCAATCGGCAGGCCGCCGAGCGAGGCCGAACTCTACATGGCCCATTTTCTCGGTTCCGATGGCGCGGCGCGGCTGATCAGCGCCGCCGGGACCGCACCGCGTACCAATGCCGTCGCCATGTTTCCGCAAGCCGCTGGCGCCAATCGCAGCGTGTTCTTCGACCGTTTCGGCCAGGCACGCAGCGCGAGCGCGGTCTATGCCGAGCTGAACAACCGCTACGAGCGCGCGCGCGTGTCCGCCTATACGCCCGAGCTGCGCGGCACTGTCGTCCCGGATCCGGCGAAAGCGAAGCCTGCACCGTGGCCGGCGCCCGCGCCGGACACCGCGGCCGTGACTCAGGCCTTTGCCGACGCGCGCGACGAGCAGCCGCGGCCCGCCGAACGCCGCTTTTTCGAGACCATGTTCAGTGATCGCGGCGGCGGCGCCGTGGCGAGCACGGTGAGCCAGCTCTGGACCAAAGGCGCTGCGGCGCAGCCGGGCCCGCTGCCAGCGAATGCGGCCGCAGCACCGACCGACGGGGCAATCAACCCCCTCGACCTCTTTGTCGACAGTGCCCGCCGCGCCCGCGCGCTGTTCGGGGGGAAGGGCTGAACCGCCGCTCGCGCCCAACGTCGTTAATGTCTGCTCAACGTCTATGGTGAACGGTTTGTTAAGTCTCCGCGGCTAGGCTGGAGGATGCCGGCCCGTGTATGGCCGGGTGTAGTTGTGCAGTGGTGTCATGATCGTACGTCAGTTCCTGCAGTGGATGCGTAACGCGCCGTCCGGTGAACGCGCGGAAGCGACCTCGGCGCTGGCCCGCGCCTACCTTCATTCCGAACTTTCCGCAGATGATCTCGCCGCCGCCGAAGGCGCGATGATCATGCTGCTCGACGATCCCTCGCCGCTGGTGCGGCGCGCAATGTCCGAGGTCTTCGCGTCCTCGCAAAAGGCGCCACGGGTGGTCGTGCACGCGCTCGCCGCCGATCAGCCGGAGGTCTCCGTTCCCGTGCTCGCGCGCTCGCCGCTGCTGCAGGAGGACGACCTCGTCGATCTCGTCGCGACCGGACATCCGCAGGCGCAGGCGGCAATTGCCGGCCGCCTGATGATGCCGCGTTCGCTCGCCGCCGCCATCGCCGAAGTCGGAACGGCGGAGGCCTGCCTGACGCTGCTGGAAAATCCCGGCGCCACCATCCCGTCGTTCTCGGTCACCCGCATCGTCGAGCGGTTCGGACATCTGGCGCCGATCCGCGAGGATTTGCTGTCGCGCGACGATCTGCCGATGGCGGCGCGCCAGTCCCTGCTGTCCAAACTGTCGCAGACCCTGGCGGGCTTTGTGTCGGCGCGGCACTGGATGGGCCCGGAGCACGCCGAATACGCGGCACGTGAGGCCTGCGAGAAGGCCACCGTGGCGCTCGCCGCGGAAACGCCCTACGAGGAGGTCGGCGCGCTGGTGCGGCATCTGCGCCAATCCGGCGAGCTCACCGCCGGCATGGTGCTGAGGGCGCTGCTGTCCGGCAATGTGGTGCTGGTCGAGGAGGCGCTCGCGGAACTGTCCGGTCATCCGATCGATCGCGTCTCCGGCTACATGCACGACAAGCACATTTCCGGCTTCCGCGCGCTCTATGCCAGGGCCGGACTGCCCGATGCGGCCTATCCCGCGTTCCGCGAGGCCATCACGGCCATGCGCGAGGGCGTGCTGATCGGCGAGCAGGGCGGGGTGGCGCGGCTGAAGCGGCGCATGGTGGAACGGGTGCTGGCCGCCTGCGCGGCGGAGCGTGCGCCCGACATGGCGTCGCTACTGGCGCTGCTGCGGCGCTTTGCGGTCGAAGCCGCACGCGAGGAAGCGCGCATGTTCTGCGCCGATCTGGTGGCCGATGAATGCCTGCCGCCTCCGCCGCAAAACGACCAGTTGCTGATCGAGGATACGCGAGCGGCGGCGTAGAGCGGTGTCCACCTTCGTTTGACGGTCATGGCCGGGCTTGTCCCGGTCTTCCCGATCAGGGACGCACTGCTTCCCCGAGCGGGACCTGCGTGACAAGCCCGCGGGTGGCAAACGAGAACTCACCATGCCAAGCGGAAGCTGCCCTGGCCGGCGTTGCCGTCATTCGCGCACGACGGATGCTCTCCGACTGCACAAATTCGGATGCCAAAGGGTGACGAATGTCGGGGACCACCGGCTCGCGGCGGGGCCTACTTGGCCGACTGCTCGGGTACCAGCGACGGCCCCCGAATCTGCTCCAGCACCTCGGGCCGATCGCGATTTTGCTGGACGAGAAAGTCGTCAGTGACGTCACGTAATCGCTTTGTCAGACGCGCCGCCAGTTCCTGGGCATCGGAGCGCGCGTATTCGCGGTGGATCGCACGCACGGCATCGACGTGCTGATCGACCAGCTTCATGGGTATCCGGGTGGCATCGGGGCTGAATTCGATCAGCCGGCACAGGCTGTCGGCTGCCGAGGCGACGGCCGGATATCCGAAGGTTGCCGCCTCGCCCTTGATGTCATGGGCCGCATGAAAGAGGGCCTGCTTGCTGGTCTCGGTAAAGCCGCCGCTGATGACGTCGCGGCGCGCCATGTCGAGCCGTTCGCACTCGGATTCCATCCATGACGTGAATTCGCCCGACAACTCCGCCAGGGCTTTTTCCGCACGAGCGACCGGGTCGTCCTCCCCCGAAGAGGCCGACTTCCTGGCAATCGCCTTGCGCAAGCCGTGTTCCGGAGTAATGACCTCGTGGTCGCCGAAGGTGGCGACGGCCGCGGTGGTCTTGCGGGGGGGCATGCTGGACATTCCTCGTTCAATCGGTGGTACGGATTTTTTCCAGGAGCGGTGCCTGGCGGATCATGTCGGCCTGGCCGCCCTTGCGGCGCTCGGGACCCACATAGGATGAACTGACGCTGCGCCGCCTGTCGGGTCCGAAATACGTCTTGGTCTTGACGAACGGTCGCGGATTGGCAACCACGTTCATGATGCGCTGATAAAGACCCTTGGCCGAAATCGGCTTGGCAAGGAATTCCGTGACGCCGGCATCGCGCGCGGCCATCACCCGCTTCTTCTCGGAATGGCCGGTAAGCATGATGATGGCAACGTAGGGATTCGAATTGGCGCCCGGCTGGCGGATCATGTGAGTGAGCTCGAGGCCGTCGAAGATCGGCATCGCCCAGTCGGTGATCACGATGTCGGGGATGTAGTGGGTGAAGGCTTCCAGGCCGGAGGCGCCGTCCTCCGCCTCGTAGACATCGCGCGAGCCGAATCCGAGCAGCAGTGTACGCAGGATCCTGCGCATATGCGCATTGTCGTCGATGACCAGAAAGCGCAGTTTGTTGAAATCGATGCGGACCATGGCAATGCCGAGCGCCGGGCGCATGGGCCCGTAAAGGGTCGTCCGAAACTAGCCGCGCGATGTTAAGGAATGGTTTAGGATGGCGGCGCGAGGACCGCGCAAGGTGCCGCTAGCGGTGGCGCGGGAACATGCATTCAAAGGAAATGTACTGCCCGTAACGTGCGTAGACGCTGCTGATGCGGGCGATCTTGCCGTAGCGCGCGCAGTGCTCCGACGCCCATGCGCGCGCGACACGTTGATGGTCCGGAGTCCAGTTGATGATGCCGCCGGTGTCATTGCCGGTCAGGCCGGGTCCGATGCCGCAGGCGGCGAGAGCGAGGACGGCGACAAGCGCGGCGAAGGTTGCGGTTTCGCGAAACATCGGCCCCTCCAGCGGACAGCACGATCCTAACAGCCGCTTTGGCGCGGGGCCACTGTCCGTGGCATATGCCCGCAGCGGCTTCCGCCTGGCTTGAGTTCTCGTGTGTCACCCGCGGGCTTGTCCCGCGGGTCCCGCCTGGGGACGCAGTGCCCCTGGGTGAGAGGGCCGGGCCTCGCCCGCCGAAGGGTTCGTAGCGTCCGCTGCGAGGACAGATGCTTCGGCCTGCCGGCGGGACAAGCACAGCCATGACGGGTCAAATGAGATTGAAACCGCTCTAGGTCCTGAGCAGGGCGGCCATGATGCGTTCGCGGGTCAGCGGCAGGTCGCGGATCCGCGCACCGAGCGCATGCGACACCGCGTTGCCGATGGCCGCAGCGGTGGGGCCGGCGGACACCTCCCCGATGCCGAGGGGCGCGCCGTCTCGGGTGTTGAGGAGTTCGACCTCGATCTCCGGCACCTCGGAGAACTTCAGCACCGGATAGGTTTCCCAGTCGAGGCTGCTGACCCCCTCGTCGAAACGCACCTGTTCCTTCAGCACCCAGCTGGCCGACTGGATGATGCCACCTTCCAGCTGGTTGATGGCGCCGTCGGGGTTGATCACCAGGCCGGCATCGGCGGCGCACCAGACGTGGCGCAGGCGGATTTCCTCGTCGACCTCGAGCGACACGACCACCGCGGCATAGCCCGCCCTGTTCTTGTAGCGCGAGAAGGCGAAGCCGCGGCCGGAGCCCGTGCCGCCCTTGTCCGCCGCATTCCAGTTCGCCATGCCGGCGGCCCGCTCGATCACCGCGCGTGCGCGCGGATCCGGGGTGATCGAGAGGCGGTAGGCGACCGGGTCCTGATCGGTCCGTCCGGCCAGTTCGTCGATGGCGCATTCCAGCGCGAAGACGTTGGCCATGGCGCCGAGACCGCGCAGCGACGAGACTCGCACCGGCACGTCCGGCACCAGGTGGTGGATGATGCGCTTTTGCGCGATGTCGTAGAGCGGCTCGCCGTTGCGCGTGGCGCCACCGCCGTTCGCTTCCGGCACGTCGCCCGGCGGCGGCCGGGGCAGGGGGTCGGGCAGCGCCTCGCCGCCGAGCAGCGGGTTGCCGCCGCCCGGCCGGCCATTGTGCGTTGCGCTCCAGATTTCCGCCGTCCAGTCGACCGGCTTGCCGTCCCCGTCGGTGAGCGCGCGCACCCTGACCAGCATGGCGGGGGCCTTCGGCTCGTAGAGAAACTCCTCCTCGCGCCGCCAGCGCACCCGCACCGGCTTGCCCGGCCGCTGCATGGCAATGATGGCGGCGTCGGCGGCGGCGTCGTCGGCGCCGTTATGCCCGTAACACCCCGCCCCCTGCACGTGGTGCACGGTGATGGCGTCGGGCGCGAGCCTGAGCGTGCGGGCGAGGGCGCCGCGCAGAGGGAAGACACCCTGGCAATGGGTCCAGACGGTGAGATGGCCATTGTCAAAAAGCGCCAGTCCGCATGACGGCGCGATCGATGCATGCGCCAGATACGGCTTGGTGTAGGTCGCCTCGAAACGCTGATGACCTTGTGCGTCGGCCGGCTCCGGCGGCCCGATCACCCTGTCGACGGACGGCTGTTGCAGCAACCAGCCGGCTTCCTGCTGCAACGGCATCGGACGCTCGATATTCTGCCAGGTAACGTGGCTGACCGAGGCGGCAGCCGCTCGCTCGACCGCGGTTTCATCCTCGCCGAGGATGGCCAGAAAATTCCCCTGGCGCACGAAGTCGATGTCGCCTTTGGCAGCGCGCCGGATTGCCGCCTCGTCGACAGACGCAATGCTGGCGCCGCGGCCGGGCTGGCGCACCACGCGCGCGTGGCGCATGCCCTCGAGGCGCAGGTCATGTATGAAAACGCCATCGCCGAATACCTTGCCCGGCAGGTCGATGCGCGCCTGGCTCCGGCCGATTGACGTGAGGTCTCCTGGTGCCTTGCAGATACCCGCGCCGGTCGCCTTGCCGGAGAGATCGATTGAGGCGGCGAGCGTCCAGTAATCCTGTCCGGT